>JAKBBN010000055.1 GCA_021808485.1 Planctomycetota bacterium
CACTTTTTCGAATGGGGCGAGCAGACGGTCCGGATCAAACGCCAGCAGATATTTCATATCCCGTTGCTGATTATCCATGAACGGACCGGGGCCGATGCGTATATCCGCAAGATCAAATTCATAAGCCCGCAGCGGACGGCCGAAGGCGCTCAGCCGACCGGATACCTCTCCCTGTTCCACAGACGCTTGCGCCCTGCCGCCTAATCTTGATGCGGTTATCAAGGCTCCCGCGGTCAGAATGGATCGCCGTGAAATCTTCTGTTGCTTCACCGTGAAACCTCCACCCGACAAACTAAACAATAATAACTATACCCGATGCCCGGAATTTTTCACAAGTCCGCAGCTATCATTTTAACGTTTGGGGTGGGTAGTGGGTTCAATACGCATGCTATGCCGGCGGCTTTACCGGGTTTGATTGCATACCGTCGACATCGTCAACCATAGTCATTTGTCGTTAAGATGGATAAGATTCCTAAAATTGACCGGTGCGGGTATAACTGGACCGGGTTAAATGTGGCCGAGGAAAGGTTTCTGTCGGGTACAGACTGGGTGGATCGCATCAATTTCGCGGCATGGAAAGGGCGCGTATATGCTGGCACTAAGCCGAAGTGAAGGTCAAAGCATCATCATCAACGGTACCATAGAAGTCAAAGTAGTGAAATGGTCGCGCAGCAGTGTACGGCTGGCAATTCAAGCACCGCGGGACGTTGCCATCGATCGCGATGAAATATGGCGCAAGATGCATCCCGGGGAAAAATCGCCTTTGGAAAAAGCGGAAGCGGATCGGCAAATTTCGCTGCCCGCCGCTCCGGTTGAGCGGCGCGTCGCAGAAAGTCTGCCGGATCATTTGCCCGAAAAACGGGAATAATTGGTGGTCATCACCGTGCAAGTTCCGGACGCGTGGCAACTTTATTTTAAACTGCGACGTTAAAGGATCCGATGGAATTTGCGGCGAATGCGTGCCCCATGCGGCAGCTTCGCACAAGGCGACGTCGGCAGACGTACAATAATGAGGCAGGTGCAGGAGCAGCGTGACTCGTGTGGCGTGGAACGCCCGCATGGCTTAAGGACTCAAGCGACGAGAAAAACATGGCAATTCACTTCTCTTCGGCATTGCGACTTTTAACCTTCGGCGGAGTTGATCAGCCGGCAACCGCACGTTGCGGCTTGTGCCTGGGAATAATCGTTGCCGGACTCGCGGCATGGGCAAATGGTGCGCCGGCGCAGACTTTGTCCAATTCGGCGGCTTTATCCCAAAAACAGGGCGATTCCGTGACGGCGCAAGGCTACGGCGAATCCGCGTATGCTTCCGGCCCGTCGTCACACCAATCGTCTTCAATTCGGCCGCGGCCGCCGCGATTACCGAAAAAACTTCTGATTAATCTGGCCTGGCAGATCGCCTTGGCCGCCAACGATTTTTCTCCCGGAATTCTGGATGGCGATTTTGGCCCGCATTCACGAACGGCTCTGCGGGAATATGCCGAGTCCAACTTTCCGGGGCACAACCCTTTTAATCCTCATGATCCGGCCATATTTAATGCACTGAAAGTGGATGTTCGCCACGCCATCGGCCGTTACACAATTTCCAATCGCGACGCGCAGTCGGTCGGCCATTTACACTACCATTGGCGTGCCATGGCGGCGGCTTCGCGAATGCCCTACAGCAGCCTTGAAGATTGCATCTGTGAAAAATTTCATACCACACGCCAATTACTTTCGCGGCTGAATCCAGGCGTAAATCTCCGGAACTTGACCGTTGGTCAAACTTTGTTTGTGCCCAACATTCGCCCATTTCCGTCGCACAATGATTTCGGCCTGCCGGGCGCACTGACCGCGGCGATTAAGATGGATAAAAGCCTGATGCCCACGCCGCACGTGGCTTACCTTACAATCAATTTAAAACAGCGGGCAATCCGGGCGTATAACGCCCATAATCGCGAGGTGGCCCTTTTTCGTTGCTCCATCCCGGCGCACCGGGCCGACTACCCCACGACGGATGCGGTCATCAAGGATTTCGCCCTCAATCCGGATTACACATTTCTTCCATCGGTGTTTCATTCGGTTCACAATATTCACCACCCTTTGCTCATCCCGCCTGGACCGCGCAACCCGGTGGGTGTGCTGTGGATGGGGCTTGATATTCCAAATGTCGGCATGCACGGAAACCCGGAACCACAGAACATTGGAATTACCGGATCGCACGGATGTTTCAGAATGACCAATTGGGACGCTGTTCGTCTGTTCACCCTGATTCATATCGGGCTTCCGGTAATCATGATCGACCCCCGGCATCCCATACCGCTTTCTGTGGCGCTGGCCCCCGGACTCTATCCCCCCGGACTCAGCCGTCGCGAAGTGCAAAGGGCGGACCGGGAGTTCGCAAATGCCGCCAATTCAACGAACGATAACAGTGCTGCCTATAATGCCCAGACAGTCAGCGGCAACCGGCGGGATTCTTCCCATGCCGGCCGGGCTGTCATTGATGCGTCCTCCGAACGGCAGTAGGAAAATAAAAAAAAGCTGTAAGGGGCACAAGGTTACTTCGACAAAGAAAGTAAGTTAGCGACAGTGCAAACCAGCACCGTCTCTTTCCGATTTTTCAGTTTCAGTTCGGGCCCGATTGGAACTGGAAAATTCGCGGCTTTTGGCGGCACCTGTCGCCGGCCGATTCTGTTTGTCCTTTTTTTATCAGGAGTCATGCTGTGAACAAAATTCTTTCATCTGTTGTCGCCGCGACAATTGCCGTTACGGCGCTTGCCGGAGGTGCAATGGCCGCCAGCTTGAAGCCGGTGACCGTTAAAGGCACTCTGCTGGATATGAAATGCTACAGTGCGGCCGGCGTAACATCACGTAAACATGGAATGGGTTGCGGCAAGATGTGCCTCAGCCAGGGCTTGCCCGCCGGCATCCTTGTCCATGGAAAGGCTTGGACACTGGCCACCAGCAGCAAGAAGCTTGCCGATTATGTCGGTCTGAAGATCGAGGTGGTGGGAAAAGCCGATACCAGGGATAACATTCTCATCCCTTCCATCATTAAGGTCTGGACGCATGGCAAGTGGAAAAAAGTCGGCTGATTGACCTTGCGTGAAATCCTCGCTTGAATTTATCTTGTCAACTTACATCCCCGGGGCCGTACGTTATGGATCCAACGGCTCCGGGGATTTGTTTTGGGAATTGTGCATGGGCCCGGGTTTTCCGCGGCCTGACCTGTCGGTCGGCCTTAAGAGGGCACTGCGGCGATGCTTGATGCATTTCCGCCGGAAAATCGTTGTGCCAGTACAGTGATGCTTTCCTGGCATTGGCTCAATATATGCTGGGCGGTGGAATCATCGGGCTTTATTTCCGAAGGAGCGGCACACAGCAGCAACTTTGCCGTGCGGAATAAATAGGTTGCGATCGCCCGTATTTCATTGGCGGTTGTCTCACTTACCAATGCTCCAAATGCCGGGGCATGATGCACCCAGGGCGTACTGATGGGATCAAACTGTTCATGGATACCCGCCGTCCAGTTCCATCGGCGTGATTGCTGCCAGAGTGCGGTGCCCGTGCGGAGGGATGTGGAGCACAAATCCGCGGGTAGCTTTTCACGTGAAAGAACCTGCATCAGTTCCTGAAACGGCGCTGTGTCGCCGCTGCGGGCGGCGCGAAATGCAATCCCGGCGGCCACGCCTTCCGAAGGCCCAATCACATCCGAAAGTATGTAAAACAAAATTGCGCCGAACTCATCCGGTGAATGCATGGCACTGGGGCGCTCATCAGCGAAGTGAAGAAAGTAGGTACGGTAACCGCTTTCGGCGGCTGACGGTTCCACAAGCTGCAGCAAACCCGATAAATTCATCTACGAAACTCCAATCGCCCCGCGGGCTGCCAATCTGTCGTTTCGTTCCGCTTTTTATTTTATCGGCCGTGCAGGCTGTTTTCTCCAGAGAGTGTTTACAATTATCCACGGGATCATGCGTAGCTGTGCAAACCGACCAGGAAAAAGTTCACCCCGATCCAGTTAAACATCATTACGGCAAAACCGACGATGGACAACCACGCAGTCCAATCTGACCTGTATTTGGGAGATACAAACCGCAAATGCACGATGATCAGGTAAACCAGCCAGGTGACCAGCGCGAAAGTTTCCTTTGGGTCCCATCCCCATGGCCGGCCCCAACTATAATCCGCCCAGACGGCGCCGAATATAATGCCGGTTCCCAAAAACCAGAAAGCCATCTGCAGCACAATGATATTGGCCTGGTCCAGCCGGGTTAAAAAAGTCAGCCGATCTTCCGCAATTTTTGCGGGTGACCGTACCCCTTTACCTGCGGATTCTCCGCCATCAGGCGGAAGTGTACCGCCGCCCGCCATGGCCAATACCGGTCCGCCGGCCGTCGCCAGGGTTGCCGGCGCTGCCGCTGTGGCTTCCACCGGATGGGTCTGGTAATGCAGTTTGGTAAACAGATACACCAGCCCCAGGCAGAAGCTCGCGCCGATCAGCGCATAACTGCTGATGACCACATTCACATGAATGTAAAGCCAATAGGTGTTCAATACGCCGTCCACATGACTGATGTTGGCCCCGATGCTTTTACCCAGCACAAACGGCACCACAAAGCAGGCCGTCATGGCCAGAAAACCGACGAAGCTGAACGCCAATCCGAACAAACTGGTCCGTTTCCAGTACTCCAGTATCAATCCCACAACGCACCCGATAAATGCCGACCCCAGCACACTTTCGAATTCGTTTTGAATTGGAATGCGACCGGCCAGCCACCAGCGAATGCCCATAAATGCCGCATGGATCAGCACCGCCAGCGTGAAAAATATGATCGCCGGCTTACGCGCGGCGGGATAAGCGCCGGTTGCCGCTATGAGAAACAACGTAAGGGAAATGAAATAGAAAAACACGCCGATAAGCGTGCCGTTAAACATGCGGTTATACCAGATTTCCACAAAGCGTTTGGCATATTCCGGATAGGCGGCTGTATTGACGCTCGGAAGCGCCGCCGCGAGTTCCTGAATGCCGGAATTCGCCTCGGAAACATTGTTGCTCGTCCACCCGTAACCAAGGTCCACATATCCCAGTGCCACGGCTTTGGCCGTGGCCGTGCTGTAGCCCGGCAGGGGTTTGGTGTTCTTAAGAGCCGGCACCATCGAGCCGATCATCTTACCCAGATTCGGCAGCAGTGCCAGCGGCTGCACCCACATACCGTTGGCGCCCGTTGCCGGCGGAACGATTTTTAAATGCTGCCGTAGCGTCTGAAATGTTTCCATGGCCGTGCTGATCTGGTTAACCGAGGAACTTAACACCGACTGCGATCCGATTTTGATCAATAGTTTGCGAACTTCCGGATTGGCCAGAAATTCCGGACTCACCGTACCCTGTTCCAAGATGCGTTTGGCTTCTTTGGCTGTCACCAGTTTTCCCAGTCGCTCGCGGATGGGAATTGCCATGATGTAAATAAAATTCCGGCTATCCCATGCCTGCGGACGGAACGCCATGTCCAACGCTGTATACAGCGGTTTTTCGCCGTTAATGGAACTATAGCCGCAAATGGCGTGAATCGATTCCCTGGCCCATGTATCAAGCGTCTTAAGCTCGGAGCCGCTCTGCACCGTCAACATTTCCAGAGCCGTGAGATGGATTCCCCGCTTGAATGCGGTCCGATTCTGATGAATAATTTCATTGGTTTCCGCCATGCGCGACGCGCTGACCATGGGATTCACCGGGGGCGAATTAAGCCCGATGGGCGGATGGTTCGCCGGCAGGGAGTGTGGAGCGGCTTCATCCACTGGAACGACCGCCCGAACCACGGGCGTATGGTAAGTCCAGGCCAATCCGATAAGCAGCAGAGGAAGAAGCATCCATGTCGGACGTCGCATCGGCCGCCCCGTTAACCGGCTTGAAGAAAGGTAACGCATGATAAGACTCCAATTGAATTTTATGTAGCGGCCGGGTTTCAGGCCGCCGTTTTCTGCAATCCGGCGGCATAGTCCGCCAGTTGCTTCTTTTTGATGTTCAGCAGAACCGGCTTGACGTAAAACGCATAACCGATTCCGAATATAACCATGACCACACCCGTGAGCATGGCATAAAAGCCATGGGTATTTCCCACACCCAGAACCGTAAACGGATGGCCGGTTTGCGGGTCGCGACCGAACCGGGCCTGAAAAAGGTGCAGGCCGTCGGCTTGGGCCGGGTGATTGAGGTGAATGATCGCGGTCCGCGTCCTTCCGGTTTTCAGATTACTCATCTTCACTTTGCTGATGAAATCGCGCGGGAATTGATCGCCGCCACTGTAGAACAATTCCTTGCATTGAATTAGCTTAAGGCTTACCGGCAAAGGCCGCTGCAGCTGTGAAAACACGAACTTCGCCTGTTCACCGTGGGTAAGTTCGGCTTTTCCCGGCGGCAGATCTCCGGCAAGACCGAACTGTTGGAACTGAAGATAAAGCGATTTCACCGGCCTGTCCGGCCGGGCAATATGCAACTGTAGAACACATTTGCCCATGATATTTTCCACCTTGGGTTGGCGGTCGGATCGTGGGATCAGGTGTGGGCGGAATTTCAAATCCGCCGTCTGTTGAAGTACAAATTCCGCCGGAATGCCGCGAATGTTCACGGGTATCCGGCCGCCCACCGCAATCGGTTGAACCGTTACTTTTCCACCCGCCGCCCGATGGACCAGAGTGAAAGCGCCGTTTTTATGCTCCACGATCCAGAACTGTTCCTTACGGGCGTCAAGGTACCGGATATGCAGGTTGTGATCAATTTTTTGTGGAACCAGCACCCGCTTCCCATGCTGAAAAATAAAATCGACCGTTCGCGTTGGGTACCGAAACAGCGAGGCACGCTGAAAATGGAAGTCGCCGTTCGCACCTTTCCTGTCCACATTGATCATATAGCACGGACTGACCGCTCCAAGATATCGGCGGGATCGCAGCGGCATGGACAATTCGGCCAGCGGCGTCAGGGTGTAGGGAGTCCCTTTCACTTTAATCGGTGTGTTGGGCTTAATGACATAGACACGCCGGACATGGTATTTTGGGATATTGACGATGATGGCGTTGTTGCCGTGAAATGAGGTCGATATATCCCGCTGCCGTCGCGCCGAAGGATGATACAGGTATTCAATGCCGAAAGGCGCCCGGCTGTCCGTCACCCGCGCGGTCGGATTATTCCCGACCAGCCATTCGGCTCCGCTGCTTACACCGCCCGAATTTAAATTAACCGCAACCGCCGGGTTATGCGGCTGCCCACGGCCGCTTCGCGGAAAAGGATAAGGCTCAAGTTGGGAATACGGGTAATAGCCGACGACCGTTACTTTCGCATTGGACCAGGCTGGATTCAGTTTTGCCAGCCTGCTTTTGGAAATCGGATAATTCAGCGGATCATGCCCCGGAGCCCGCTTGATGAATATCGGCAATTTTGGCATGGGCATCATCACATGCCGGCCGTTCTCCGGGTTCACGATGTAAAGCGCCCGCTCCGTTGAATCGTAATAGTGATCCACTTTTTGATGGAGAAAAATTCGGACCATTCCCTCATGCTTCATGCCGAAGTAAAAGAAACATCCGATAACCAGCGTAATGATTCCCGAGTGAACGGTCCATACGCCAAGCCTGTACAACGTAAATGGAATCCTGCGGAATGTTACCACGGTTAGGGTAAGAATCAGCAGCACCATGAGCACCACCATGGGCCACGCATCAAAAAACTCCATGCTGGTAACGTCAAATGCGGATCGGACCCAGGGCATGCCGGAACCCACGGCAATGTATGCCGCAGTCAGGAACAGCCAAAGCAATCCCAACCAGACGGAACTGAAAAACCGGACGACCGTGCCGATGGGGTTCTTCAATCCCGCCAGGCGGTCCAGCCACTTGCCGACCGCCGCAGGTAATCGCCCCAACCACGTGCAGAATTTTTCCAAAGCCCATGGTGGCGGGGGGCCGGGTGGGGGCCGTTTGGCATCGGGTGAGTCTTGCATTGATTCAGCGGGGCGCCCCGTGGAGTTCGGAGTTGTGACGGTCATGAATTCCTCTTCCGCATAGCAATGGATACCGAACAACCGGTTCCCAAATCGCCAGCCGAATATGTTAGCAAAATGGCTCGCCAATGTCTTGTGAAAATAATCACAATAAAAATGTACGTCACCAGTCTCCTTAAGGTTTGTTTTATACGTATTTACGAACAATGCCAACGGAAAAATGCGAAAGACATTATGGCTCGGTCGGAATTCCTTAAATTCATCCCCGCCCCTTGAACCGGTGTACCAGTCCGCCTCGCTTCGCCTTGCCACGAAGTAGTATTAACTGTCTGTAAGGATAAAGTGAGTAATATGCTAATCTTTCCAACGCCCACTTGACGCTCGGAAGTATCGCGGTGATTGTTAAGGCTGCTCCCTGCTTTTTGTATTCGAACTGTTTGGGTGGAGTCGTGAATATGTCAAGAAAAAAAAGAATTCTGGTTGTCGATGATGAGCGCGACCTGGTGGACCTCATATCCATGAATCTGCAGCGGCATGGTTATGAAGTTTTTACGGCCAATGATGGAAAGATGGGCTTGGAACTTGCCCGAAAACAGGGCCCGGACCTTATTCTCTTGGACCTTATGATGCCCGGGCTGACGGGGCAGGAGGTCGCCACTCGCCTGAAGGGCGACCCGCAGACGGCTACCCTTCCCATTCTAATGCTTACGGCACGCGGCGAGGAAACCGACATTATTGTGGGACTTTCGCTGGGCGCGGATGATTATGTCACAAAGCCGTTTTCCATGAAGGTGCTTATGGCACGCGTCGCGGCGGTACTGCGCCGCAAAGTCGGTGTCGATTCCGCGCAGCAGATGATCTCCAATGGGCCGATGATCATTGATCCGGCCAGGCATGAAATCACGCTGGAAGGCCGGCCCATCAGTGTCACACCGACGGAATTTAAATTGCTGAGTGCACTGGCCAATGCGCGTGGCCGCGTGCTGTCCAGGGACCAGCTCACGGATCGAATTATGGGCGCCGGCGTGCTTGTCACCGACCGGGCAATTGACGTTCATGTGACTGCTGTCCGCAAAAAGCTGGGCGACTGGCAATGGATGGTTCATACCGTTCGCGGCGTGGGCTACCGTCTGCTGGAAACCCGCGAAGAAGAGGGTTGATCTTGATAAAACCGCGGGCGTCACCCCGGCGGGTTTAAAGCCGCGCCGGCATCCCATCAAGTGCGTGCCTTGTTGGACATAACACAGCTTCCGGTGATGATGGTTCAAAGTATTTCCGTTTTACCGGATCGGAAAGTGTTGAACGACCCGGCGAAGCGGCATAGATTGAGGCCCCGTCACGACATGAATTGGCATTGGAAATATCTGATTTTTCCTCCGGCCCATATTTCCAACGCGGCCTGGCTGGCGGTAAGCTTGGCAATAACTCTGGCTCTTGTCGTCGTCATTGTAGTGGGGGCTTGGCACCGGCGCTATATCTACAATCGCCTCATCAGCACGCTTCAGGCGATGGAACGCGGCGGCCCGGTTCGAAAACTTCATCTTCTGGCGGGTGGTGAACTTGGCGCCATCGGCCGCCTGATTGATTCATTGTCCGTGGTTGGGGTGGCAGAGCGCGAGGACTTGCACCGTCAGTCGATCAATTTTCAGACGCTGCTCACCGCCCTTCAGCAACCCGTACTGATCGTGAATCTGGAAAATCAGGTGCAATTGGCCAATCCTCGTGCCACCGAACTTTTTTCAATATCGCCGGATAATACCAGCCGGGCATTTGCCGACCTGCTGCACAATACACAAATTGCGGAACTTGCGGCAATCGCCCGAACGGGAAGAACTCCGCCCGCCCGACAGGTCAGACTTAGTCTGCTTTCCGGCATCCGCACCATGCAGGTCGCCATGTATCCGATCGTTGAGGATAAAACCGTCACTGGTCTGTTTTTGCTGCTGGATGACCAGACCGATGCTCTGCAAAATATTCAGATAAAGGCGGATTTCGCCGCCAACGCCAGCCACGAACTGCGCACACCCTTGGCCAGCATCCGCGCGGCCGTTGAAACCATCAACGAAACCGAACTTGAAGATGCGGAAACCGTCCGCCGCTGCCTGAGCATTATTGAAGGCCATGTGCTGCGGCTGCAATTGCTGGTACAGGACCTTCTGGATTTGTCGAGGACGGAAGATTCCCGCGCGCTAATCCGCATGGACGAAATTGATTTGGAGGAAGTGCGGCCGATAATTCTTGACATGTTCGGCTCTTTGGCTGCGGACAAAAACCTGGCCTTGCGGTTTGTCATTGCTCCGAATGCCCGCATAATTCGCGGGGATGAACGGTTGATCATGCTCATATTGAAAAACCTTATTGATAACAGCCTTAAATTCACCAATAACGGGTTCGTGGAAGTTCGATGGCGGCGGCAGATGCGCGCGACCCTGCTGCCGGTTAATAATGCGGATTCTGGCGGCACTCAGCCCCGGCCGCCGGGGATGGTGGAAGTACTGGTGCTGGAAGTTCAGGATTCCGGATGTGGAATTCCACTGGAAGACATTCACCGGGTATTTGAACGATTTTATACGGTTAACAGGAGCCGCGGCGGAGCCGATCGCGGTACCGGGCTGGGATTGGCGATTGTAAAACACGCGGTTGCCGCCATGGGCGGGGCGGTTGAGCTGGACAGCCAACCCGGAGTGGGCACTACAATGAGGTGCCTATGGCCGATGCCACCTAACAATAATGACAAGGTACCGGCGGATGGGATTTAACCTCGCATAAAAAGACCACGAATCGGGAAAATAAACAGCTTTTACGTAAATGTGCGTTTTTTAGTGATTTTTTGATTTAAAAGATCTATAAAAGCAACTATTGAATTCAGTGTTTGGTCTTTTATCGCTGTTTCCAACTTGTCCGGCCCAGCGGACTGTTGGATTGTGCACCAAGGCTCGTTAAACTTGCCCATGGTTTATGTACGGAGACCTGTTAAATGCATAAAGAAGTTCGAGGATCGCTGAATGTTGCGGCGAACCAGAAATATGCCATCGTGGCTGCGGAATTCAATAAATTAATTACCAGCCTGCTTGCCGCTGCGGCAGTGGATGCGTTGCAACGGCATGGCGCGGCGGAAGGGCAGATATTACAGGTGTGGGTGCCGGGAAGTTTAGAGTTGGCAACGGCCGCGCGGCCATTGGCGCAATGCGGTTCTTTTGCCGCCATTATTTGCCTGGGTTGTATTATTCGGGGCCAAACGGATCATTATGATCATGTGGCCGGACAGGCGGCAGCGCAAATTGCCGCGATCGGTCCGCAAACCGGCGTCCCCGTACTGTTTGGCGTGATTACCGCCGATACAACCGAGCAAGCCATGGATCGCGCCGGTTTAAAGATGGGCAATGTCGGCTGGAATGCGGCATGCAGTGCCATTGAAATGGCCGACACCATGGCCGTTCTGAAAAAAATATGCAAAGCCGAGGGATCAACACTGTGACCGCAAAAAAAGCAAACCGGGAACAATCGGAAGGCCGTCGTCTGGCGTTGCAGGCGTTGTTTCAGGCGGATGTGCAGGGTACGGATTTTCTTGTAGAGCAATTATCCCGTTTTATCGCCGAACAAACGACCGACACGAATGTTCGGGAAATTGCCGTGCGCTACGCCTCCGGTGCGTGGGACTACAGGGAAACCGCGGATCAATGGATGAGCAGACTCGTACCCAAATGGTCCATCTCCCGCATGGCGCCGGTTGATCGAAATGTCATTCGTCTGGCGATGTGGGAGCTTTCTCATGTACCCCAGACACCACCCAAGGTGGTGCTGGACGAGGCGATTAATATCGCCCGCGAATTTTCGACGCAGGACAGTGCGAGTTTTGTTAACGGCGTTCTGGATGCGGCGCTCAAAGAACATATGGCGCTAATCAGTCCGGCCGCAACCGGACAGTAATCCGCACGGCTTGCGGATTCGGTTGCAACATTGCCGGTCATTTGACTTCAGCCGGCTTGCGGTCGGTTGCCGCTGCAACGATTTTCAGGTTTTGACGGTACGGCAGGGCACTGCGCCATTCGCAGGAGAATTGGTATTTCATGGCGGATCATTCGGATAAACCGGCAACTGATTCCGAATTCTTGCATCGTACCGGATCGACAACCGAAGGCGTCAGCATAGCGCCATCGCTGGGGCCGGTGCTGCAGCAGGAGGGACTGACGCCGCATGCCACGCTGCTGGGCCCTCGTGTATATCTGATAAGCGCGACGGCAGCGGCGCTGGGCGCGGCCGGTTTTGCCGCGGCTTGGCTGCTTATTAAACTCATCGGTCTGCTCACCAATATCTGTTTTTATGGACGGTGGTCATTCGTCTTCAGCAATCCTACCGATCAATATCTGGGCATCTGGATAATTGCGATGCCGATTCTTGGCGCATTGATCGTGGGCTTTATGGCGCGATTTGGCTCGGCGGCCATTCGCGGGCACGGCATTCCCGAAGCGATGGAATCCATTCTTCTGAACAAGAGTACTATTCCGGCCCGTTTGATATGGCTCAAGCCGGTGTCATCCGCAATCAGCATCGGCACCGGCGGGCCGTTTGGAGCGGAAGGCCCGATCATCGCCACCGGCGGCGCGCTGGGATCGTTATTCGGGCAATTGCTTAAATCCACGCCGGATGAAAGAAAAGTCCTGCTTGCCGCCGGCGCCGCCGCCGGAATGTCGGCTACATTCGGAGCACCGGTGGCCGCAGTCCTCCTGGCCGTTGAACTTCTGCTTTTTGAATTCCGACCGCGATCCATCATTCCCGTGGCGATTGCCAGTGCATTTGCAGCCGGTCTGCGGGTGTTGGTGTTTGGATCCGCACCGGTATTTCCCATGGCTTCGTTTGCAGCACCAAAATTGTGGGCGCTGCTGATTTATGCATGCGTCGGCATCATATCAGGTGCGGTGGCGGCGGGTGTCACGCGTGCGGTCTATGCCGTGGAGGATGGATTTGCAAAACATTGCCGCGTTCACTGGATGTGGTGGCCGGCGATGGCGGCGGTTGTGGTGGGTGTGTGCGGGTATTTCGAGCCGAGCGTTTTGGGGGTGGGGTATGACCATATTGATAGAGTACTGTCCGGCTCCATGGCCGTCGGCGGATTGTGCACAATTCTGATTCTAAAATGGCTGGCCTGGACCATGTCTCTTGGATCGGGCACTTCCGGCGGCACGCTGGCGCCTCTTTTTACCATCGGCAGCGCAGCGGGGGCGCTGTTGGGATGCGGCGCGGTGCATCTGTTTCCCGGGGCGGGAGTAAACGTGCGCGTCGCGGCTCTTGTGGGAATGGCCGCGTTATTTACCGGGGCGTCGCGTGCCATCCTCACCTCCATTGTGTTTGCCTTTGAGACCACGCTCCAGCCGCACGGCTTGCTTCCGCTGCTGGCCGGTTGCACGATGGCGTTCATGGTTTCCTGCCTGCTGATGCGCGATACAATCATGACCGAGAAAATCGCCCGCCGGGGCGTGCGCGTAAGCGGGGAATTCACCATCGATTTTCTGGACAAGCTTTTTGTCCGGGATGCCGCCAACTTTCACCCCATTTGCCTTAATGCCGACAAAACCGTTGGCGATGTTCACCGGGAAATAGTCGAAAGCAAACATGGGCCGCGCCACCACGGCTTCCCCGTCATTGACGCCGATGACAACCTCCTTGGCTTTTTGACGACGCGGGAATTGCTGCGACCGGGACTGTCGCCGACAATACGGATCAAAGATGTGGTGGATCATCCGGCCGTTACAATATACCCGGATGCACCGCTGCGCCTGGCGGACGCCCTCATGGACCGGCATAAAATCGGACGACTGGTGGTGGTGGAGAAAGGCCGCGAGCGCAAGGTTGTCGGAATCATCAGCCGGGCGGATCTGCTTGCGGCGCACCGCCGCAGCCAATAGCATCAGGGTGGATGTTTGGTTTTGGGATCAGGTAAATGGCATTCGGTTTTTTAAGCAAAGTACTGGGACAGGGACTGGAAAAACTGCGGACCGGTCTGGACCGCACGCGTGAGGCGTTTTTAGGCTCATTAAAATCCCTGCTGCGCGGCCGCACACTGGATCCGCAGCTCATGAGCGAACTGCGTCAACGGTTGTTGCTGGCGGATCTGGGCGTGGCCGCCACGGATAAAATCATGACTGATTTGGAGGCGGCGCGGAAAGCCGGGCGCGTGGCCAGCGGCGATGATGTGCTGGAATTCCTTAAAGCGGAAATGAAAACTTATTGGCCCGTGGAAAGCCGCGAACTGACCTTTGCGGCCCAGGGGCCGACGGTAATTCTTGTTGCCGGGATCAACGGCGCCGGCAAGACAACCAGCATTGCCAAGCTCAGCTGGTATTTGAAAAATCGGAACAAAACCGTGATGGTTGCCGCATGTGATACGTTTCGCGCCGCCGCGGTGGACCAGCTTACTATCTGGGCGGGGCGAATTGGCGTGGATATTGTGAAACATCAGATGGGATCTGATCCGGCGGCAGTCGCGTTTGACGCCTGTCATGCGGCAAAAGCCCGGGGGATGGATGTACTAATTGTGGATACCGCCGGCCGCCTGCACACGCAGGATAATCTGATGCGTGAACTTGAAAAAATCCGGCGGGTTATCGGCAAAAGCATTCCGAATGCTCCGCACGAATCATTGCTGGTGCTTGATGCCACCATAGGTCAAAACGCGATACGCCAAGCCGTGGAATTCAAAAAAGCGGTTGATTTAACCGGTATCTTTCTGGCCAAACTGGATGGTACCGCCAAAGGCGGAATCGTGGTGGCCATTCGTCATCAATTGGGATTGCCGGTGAAGTTTATCGGTATCGGCGAAAAACCGGATGATATTGCCGCCTTTTCACCGGATGATTTTGTGGAAGCCCTGTTTACAGAATCCCCGGCGGCCGGTTGATGATCTGTCAGGCTGCCGCTGCGCGGCTTGGGCGCCTGACATGGGATCGGCCCCATGCCCCGGCGAAGCCGAACGGCATTTACATCGGGCGTCGTTCGGACGTCTGGTCGTAAATTGCCAGCAGCTTTTCCTTGTCGAAAATCATCTCTTCGCGTGTGAGGCCGACAATGTCATATTCATAAGTCAACTCAATGGCGTCCACGGGGCAGGCCTCTTCACACATGCCGCAATAAATGCATCGCAATTCATCGATATCAAATTTGATCGGATATTTTTCGCGGTCAGGCCATGTTTCCGGTGCCGCATCTCCCACAATATGAATGCAATGTGCCGGGCAGGCCGTGGCGCACATATAACAGGCGACGCATTTCACCCGTCCCTGTTCGTCGCGATTAAGCCGATGCACACCCCGATAGCGTTGCACGTCCATGCCGCGTTCCAGCACCGGCAGGTTTTCACGCCGTTCTTCCGGGTATTGCATGGTCCGCACCTGTCCGCCGACGGATTTAAACAGATGCGTAATAGTTGTCCCAAGCCCGGAAAGTACGCTGGGCAGGAACATATTTTCGCCCGCGGTAAGCCGCGGCGGTTGAAGTTCAATAACATCTTCCGGCTTCATAAAAGCCCCTTCACACAAGCGAGGGTCAACCCTCTTAATGCAGGAATAATAAACGTTTTACCGGCGAAAGGCCAGTGCTCCAATGCATCCGTTTCACCGCCGGGTGCAATCGGGAAATAATTTGGTGTGTCCGGAAGGTGTTCTGGTTGAATGGTCATTTTCCCGGCGCCCGCGCAATGGCATTTAGTGGATATAAAACGCAATTCTTATCAACTCCCCATCATACCCTTTACCCTGGGCCGACGGGTCTCCGAGTCGTTTTTTTCATTTCCGACTGAAGCAGGACACGGCGACAAGCCAATACGCTCATCTTCGCCGTCCCCCGGCCCGGACTGCCCGTGGTTTGGCTGATGATCCGGATTAGGTTATAAATTGTGCATGCAGGATTCGATAGAAAAGCAAATTGAATCACTCCGAAATCTGATTCGGCATCACGATGAACTGTACTATCAGCAAGCCCAGCCTGAAATTGCGGACCATGAATACGACGCGCTGTACCGGCAGTTAGCTGAACTTGAAGCCCGACATCCGGAGTTCATGTCGCCTGATTCTCCAACGCGCCGCGTGCCTGGTGCGCCGATCAGCGGCTTTCAATCCGTGCGGCATGCCGTGCCGATGATTTCCATTGACAACACTTACACCATGGGCGAAGTGGCGGCATTTGATGCCCGCCTGCGCAAACTCCTTTCCAGTGCCGCGGTCAGCTACATCTGCGAGCCGAAAATTGACGGCGTATCGCTGTCACTGCGGTATGAAAACGGCCGGTTGATGCAGGCGGCCACACGCGGCGACGGCGCCGCCGGAGATGATGTAACGCACAACGCCCGCACCATCGGAAACATCCCCTGGGAATTAAAGCCGCCGCCGCAGCTATCCGCGGGCTTTCCGCCGCGGATTCCGCCGGTGCTGGAAGTTCGCGGCGAGGTGTTTCTTACCCGCAGCCAGTTTTTGCAGATTAATCAGCTGCAGGAGGATGCGGGCGAAGAACCTTATGCAAATCCGCGGAACACCGCAGCCGGTACACTGAAACTGCTGGATCCGAAAGCCGTGGCGGAACGAAAGCTGCGGTTTTTGCCGCACGGACAGGGGCTGGTGGATGGATATGACTTTACAAGCTACCGCACATGGCTGGATTATCTGCATGCAATCGGCTTTATTACAGCCCCGCACGTTACCGCCGCAAACAACATCAACGAAATAGAACAGTTCATCCACCGGTTTGCGGAGCTGCGCCGGCAGTTGCCGTTTGATACGGACGGCGTGGTGATAAAAGTCGATTCCATGCCGCAGCGGCGCGAGCTGGGCAGTACATCCCGCGCCCCGCGGTGGTGCATTGCGTATAAATACCAGCCGGAGCAGGCCGCCACCACACTGGTTCGGGTGGTATTTCAGGTGGGGAAGACCGGCGCCATTACACCCGTTGGTGAATTTGATCCGCCGGTGTTTATCAGCGGGACGCAGGTATATCGGGCGAGTCTGCATAATTTTGATGAAATATCGCGAAAAGATATCCATGTGTTTGACCGGGTTTTAGTGCAGAAAGCCGGTGAGGTTATTCCCTATATGGTTGGCGCGATCATGGACCAGAGGCCTTCGCATGCCCAACCCATTGAACCGCCGCAATCGTGTCCTTCCTGCAACCAGGCGACGGTACGTGACGGCGGCTTTGTCCGCTGCATTAATCCGCATTGCACGGCGCAGCTTGCGGAGCGGCTGCGCTATTTCGGCGGCCGAAAACAGATGGACATTGAAAACCTGGGGCCGGCGATTATTGATCAATTGATTGCCGCAGGATTGGTAAAATCAATTGCCGATTTGTATCGCCTGCGCGTGGAACAGTTGATGGAACTGGAGCGAATGGGACAAAAATCCGCTGAAAACCTGTTGGCCGGAATTGAACAAAGCAAAGGCCGCGGCTTGCAGCGGTTGCTGGGCAGTTTGAGCATTCGCCATATCGGCACACGAACTTCCCTGCTGCTGGCTGAAAAATTCCCCGGACTTGAGGAACTGCGATCCGCTTCGCTGGATGCACTGCAGGCCGTGGAAGGCGTGGGCGAGGTGGCGGGACGGTCGATTTATGATTTTCTGCATCAGTTAGGCGGGGCGGCGATGCTGGAGAATCTTGCCGCGCTGGGTGTAAGCATCAGCTTGGTCGGCCAAAAGAGCCGGGCGACCGATGGGCCGCTGACCGGTAAAACGGTGGTGGTCACGGGCACGCTTGAAAATTTCACCCGCAGCCGGATTAAGTCCTTTATCGAAGAACTGGGGGGAAAGGCAGGCGAAACCGTGAGCAAAACAACTGATTTTGTTCTCGCCGGGGCGGAGGCGGGCAGCAAACTGGAAAAAGCCCGCAAACTGAACATTCCCGTTATGACGGAAGAGGCTTTTATGCAGGCATACCCCATTCCACAGCCGACAAGCGGCGACGGCGCTAATGGCTCGAGCGGAATAAACTTTGAGGCCGGCCGCGGCGGCGCAGTTTAATATATATCTCACCGGCCGGGAAAAACTTTCAGGCGGGTTGCCAATCGGCCGTTCCGTGGGCATCATATCCCGCTTGGCTATTACAGGAGCACCCATGCCACAGGAAAATAACGTTAAAAAAATAGTTCTTGCCTACTCGGGCGGGCTTGATACTTCCGTGATCTTACCATGGCTTAAGGATAATTATCCCGGCTGCAAGGTTATCGCCTTCGCCGCGGAACTCGGACAGGGCGATGAACTGGAAGGCATCAAGAAAAAGGCCATTGCCAGCGGTGCGGACAAGTGCATTGTGAAGGACCTGCGCGAGGAATTCGCCCGCGATTACTGTTTTCCGATGCTGCGGGCGGGCGCGGTTTACGAACACACCTATATGCTCGGCACATCCATTGCCCGGCCGCTGATCGCTAAATATCAAGTGGAAACCGCCTTGAAGGAAGGCGCCGATGCCGTATCGCACGGTGCCACCGGCAAAGGAAACGATCAGGTTCGTTTCGAGCTTACGTACATGGCATTGGGACCCGGCTTGAAAATAATCGCCCCCTGGAAGGATGACCGGTTCGAACTGCGCAGCCGCGAGGCGGCCATTCTGTACGCGCGGGAAAAGGGCGTGCCGATTGCCCAAAGCGTTAAGAAAATTTACTCCCGGGACCGCAACTTGTGGCACATCTCCCACGAGGGGGCGGATCTTGAAGATCCTGCCAATGAACCGATGGATAATCTGTGGGTGATGAGCGTGCCCGTCAGCAAAGCGCCGTCACGGCCGGAATTTGTAACCGTTGATTTTATTTCCGGCGACCCGGTGGCGGTCAATGGCAGGAAGCTTGCCCCACACCGTGTCATTGAAACGCTTAATTCGATCGGGGGCCGCCACGGTGTCGGTCAGACCGACTTGGTTGAAAACCGCCTGGTGGGTATGAAAAGCCGCGGGGCCTACGAAACGCCGGGGGGCACCATTCTCCTGACGGCAATTCGCGCCCTCGAATCGCTGTGCATGGAACGTGACACCCTGCACTACAAACAGCAGGTTGCACTGAAATATGCCGAGCTGGTGTATTACGGGCAATGGTTTCATCCGTTGCGCGAAGCGTTGGATGCGTTTGTACGGCATGCCACGCAAAACGTAACCGGCCGGGTGAAACTGCGGCTTTTCAAGGGCCGGGTTACGGTCGCGGCGGTAACTTCGCCGAACAGCCTTTATCAGAAAGACCTTGCGAGTTTTACCATGGGTGCGGAATATGACGGCAAGGATGCGATCGGCTTTATCAAGCTTCTCGGCTTGCCGATGAAGATGCATGCGATGGTCAACAGGCGATAAAAGACCGATTGAATTCGCCGAATTTACCTGGCTGAAGCAAGGATTGAACCGCCATGAATGAACCACGGCCCCCACGGGCATTAATTACCGGTATTACCGGCCAAGATGGGTCGTATCTGGCGGAATTTCTGCTGGCCAAAGGATACGAAGTGCACGGCATCATCCGCCGGTCCAGCAGCTTTAATACGGAACGCCTGAATCACATCTATCAGGACCCGCATGAAAGCAGCCGACGGCTGCACCTGCACTATGGCGATTTGACGGATGCTTCCTGTCTGCGGGATATTTTAACCAAATGCCTGCCGAACGAGGTGTACAACCTTGGTGCGCAATCCCATGTGCGGGTCAGTTTTGACCAGCCGGTATATACGGTAAGTGCGGACGCCATCGGCACGCTCATGCTGTTGGAAGCGATCCGCGAGGTAAAATTACCGATCCGATTTTATCAGGCGTCGTCAAGCGAAATGTTCGGCAAAGTTGTCGAGACTCCGCAACGGGAAACAACGCCGTTCCATCCGCGCAGTCCTTACGCGTGCGCCAAGGTTTATTCCTATTGGCAGGTGGTGAATTACCGTGAAGCGTACGGTATGTTCGCATGCAACGGCATTCTGTTCAATCACGAATCACCGCGCCGGGGCGAAACTTTCGTCACGCGAAAGGTGACCCGCGCAGCAACCCGCATCAAACTGGGCCTGCAGCCGAAACTGTACCTTGGAAATATGGACGCCAAGCGCGACTGGGGTTTTGCCGGAGATTATGTGGAGGCGATGTGGTTGATGCTGCAGCAGCCGCAGGCGGAGGACTTTGTCATCGCCACCGGGCAAACCTATTCCGTGCGTCACTGGGTGGAATTGTGTTTTGGGATGCTGGGGCTGGATTACCGGCAATTTACCGCCACGGATGAGCGTTACATGCGTCCGTCGGAGGTGGACCTGCTGCTTGGAGATTCATCCAAAGCCTGCCGGGTTCTGGGCTGGAAACCGAAGGTTAATCTGGAACAGCTTGCCCGTATGATGCTGGATCATGATATGGAACTCGCGGAGCAGGAAAAGCTGATCCAATCCCACCGCCGGCGGAACAGTGGCGCATCACGCTGACGAAGGTTTTGTAAACAGGGTGTCGGCTATGAAATATCTTGTCACCGGCGGAGCCGGATTTCTGGGAAGTGTCCTGTGCCGAAAGCTGATTGAGTCCGGCATTGCACCGGCGGCGATCCATGTGGCGCGCAGCCGGGATTGCGACCTTACCCGTCAGGATCAAGCCGAAAGGCTGGTGCAAACGGTGCGGCCTGATGTCATTATCCACATGGCCGCCCGGGTGGGGGGGATAGGGGCCAACCGGGAAAATCCGGGTTATTATTTTTATGCGAATATGGCGATGGGGTTGCATTTGCTGGAGGCTGCGCGCCTCGGCAAAGTTAAGAAATTTGTCCAGATCGGTACAATTTGCGCCTATCCAAAATTCACTCCCGTTCCATTTAAGGAAGAAAACCTTTGGAACGGATTCCCCGAAGAGACAAACGCCCCCTACGGCATCGCCAAAAAGGCATTGCTTACCATGTGCCAAGGCTATCGTCAGCAGTATGGCCTTAACGCAATTTACCTGTTGCCGGTGAATTTGTACGGTCCGGGGGATAATTTTGATCCCGCCAGTTCCCACGTCATACCGGCACTTATACGCAAATTCGTGGACGCGCAAGCCGCCGGATTGCAGGAAATTGTGGCGTGGGGTACGGGAAAAGCGTCGCGGGAGTTTTTATATGTGGAAGATGCCGCGGATGGAATTGCCCTGGCAACACTGCACTACAACGATTCTGAACCGGTGAATTTGGGCGCCGGTCGTGAAATATCGATTTTTGATCTGACATCATTAATAGCCCGTTTGTGCGGGTTTACCGGGCAAATTAAATGGGATACAAGCAAGCCGGATGGCCAGCCGCGTCGCTGTCTGGATGTGAGCCGGGCACTTGAACGCTTTCATTTTTCCGCAAAAATGCCGCTTGAAGAAGGTCTGACGCGGACCATAGACTGGTACCGGAAAAATCGTTGATGAGCCGGACGTGTCCGGCAGAACGCCGGTCTTCGTTCCCTGCCGTTCCCGGATGGACCTTTTCCGGAGGTTTTGTGATGCCGTCACCGTCAATGCCGCTTTTGGCCCGGGATGGACTTCCCCGCTGCCATTGGCCGAAAAGTGATTTAAGCTTCAAATACCATGATCAGGAGTGGGGAGTTCCCCTGCATGATGACCGAAAACTTTTTGAATTTCTTGTGCTGGATGCGGCTCAGGCGGGGTTAAGTTGGGAAACCATTCTGAAAAAGCGTGAAGGATATCGCACGGCTTTTGCGGCATTTGACGTTCAGCGGGTTGCCTGCTTTACGGAGCGTGATTGCCGGCGGCTCATGGCTGATCCGGCCATCGTTCGCAACCGGCTTAAAATCCAATCCGCGGTAACCAACGCCCGTGCCTTTCTGGCGGTACAGGAGGCCTTTGGATCATTTGATGCATACATCTGGCAGTTTGTGACGGGGCGGGTGATCGTCAACCATCGCCGCCGTATGTCGGACATTCCCGCGAGCAGCCGCGAATCGGACAAAATGAGCCGTGATTTGAAAAGCCGCGGATTCAGTTTTGTGGGCACCACAATCTGTTACGCGTTCATGCAGGCGGCTGGCTTGGTGAATGATCATCTTACGTCCTGTTTCAGGCATACCCAGTGCAGCGAACTGTTAAATGATGCCTGATTGCGGGCCAATGTCACGCATGGTTCGTCATGACCGCTGCCACCCGGCATCAATCCGAAGGAGCGCAAACAGAGGCGGTAGATCGTTTTACGGATTAATGAAAATCGCGTGAAACCGATCCGATGGCGGCAGGGTTGTCCGGTGCATCAATGGCGTTGGCGATATCTTTGGCCCGGTTAACAATCAGATGTACCACTGATCCATGTCTTTGTACCCGCCCCCAAGCCACCAGCCCGGCGGCGAAGCGCAGTTCCTGCTTCCATCTGCGATAAATCGGGGGTTTTATAATCAGATTGGTAATGCCGGTTTCATCTTCCAAGGTAACAAACAATATGCCGGCGGCTGTTTGCGGGCGCTGCCTTACCAGAATTAGTCCAGCCGTGGCGGCAGATGAGCCATCCGGGGTTTTAACCGGGTCGGCAAAGTTACATGCGGGGTGAATGCGGAATTGGTTGAGTTTACGGCGTACAAAGCTCATGGGATGGGCCTTTAAGGAAAGGCCGGTGCTTTGATAGTCCTGTATCACATCCGCGGCGGGGGATATTCGTGGCAGAACGGCTGTTTCCGCTTGTGACGTTGAATTTTCTTAACAATAAAATACCTTTTCAAATTATACTTTA
>JAKBBN010000056.1:0-21645 GCA_021808485.1 Planctomycetota bacterium
GGGCCACCGACAAGCCATGTTGCAGTCACCACGGTTACAGCAATCTTGAGGCGGCAAATCGCCGTCCCCAGTCCCCCGCCGAAAATAGCTGTTGCAGTCACCACGGTTACAGCAATCTTGAGGCGGGACGAGCAGCAGAACTGGCTTCCGCCATTCCCGGCGTTGCAGTCACCACGGTTACAGCAATCTTGAGGCGGCATGTATTGGGGCCGCGGCGAGGGCGACGTGCTCGTTGCAGTCACCTGCGGATTCACGCGGAGTGCTACACCAGCCTCCGCGCAACCGGAATCGCCTGTTTAGTGTGGCGGCGGATTTAACTGGGGCGATGTCGGAGCCGGGGGAAGCGGAAACGCCGGTGGCGGAGGACCATATATCTCATAATGCCCTTCTGGACCGTAATAAACCGGCCCATAACCGGACTGTCCCAGATACCAGCCGCTGCCCTGTACATATTGCGGTTGGGGGCGGGTGGTCCAGTCGCCGGTGGGTTGCGCTGAAGGCCCCCGTTGCGATGTGCAACCAGTAATTGCCAGCACCGCAAAAACAAAAGCCGCGGCTACAAAGCGGAACCGGCAATTGCCCGGTTTGCCGACAGGATTCAATTTTGTCCGCATCGCCAGCCTCCTTTGACTACGCCTCCATGCGGCGCTTCGGCCGTAAAAACCGAAAAGTCCGGGGAGGCACACCGCCACCCCGGACTTATTATAGACCACATCTCACGATTGACTGTACAACCGCGTTACAAGGACCGGCAAAACCTACCGCCGTTCGCCACCGCGATGCCAGCCGCCGAATCGTTGAAAATGGCCGCCTTCCCGGTCATGGCCGCGCCATGCAAACCGGCCGTGCCACCCATTGTTGTCACCCCAATTCCAACCGGTGTGAAAAACCACCACCGGCCGGGGCGGATAAAAAACGGGCGCCGGCGGATAATAGGCTGGTGGGGTATATACCGGCTGGGGAGCAGGCACATACTGTGGAGTTGAATACACCGGCTGCGGCGCGGTATACACCGGTTGGGGAGCGGTATACACGGGCTGGGGAACCGGTGGATAGTAAGCCGGTGCCGGAGCATAATAAACCGGTGCTGGACGGAAAATCGGCACGCCGAAGTTGATGCCGAAACGAAAACCATCGGCTTTAGCCGGCGAACTTATGGCCACAGCACCTACGGCAGCCAATCCGATCGCTGCAAGTTTAACGCCTGCAAGCTTACCACCCAAAATCGTAGATGTTTTCTGCCAGAACATAAAAAGCTCCTTTTCAAAAGCCGCCCTAAAAATCTGGCGAAGGCTGCCGGCCGATGACCGGTGTTCACATCAACCTTCCAAGCTGCTATACGCCGCCCAAAAGAATTAGTTTCAAAATAATATTATTTTTAATTTTTTACTATATTGCCAGTAAAATAAACCATTATTTTCATATTAACAAATAAAAATAATCCTTTAACGATAATAAATAATAAATCCACGGACAATCGAAACTGGCGAATTGACCGCAGGCATGGTTATACTGCCCACTTTGACGGTTCTGGTCAGGCCATTGCGGCAACATCATTTGCTTCGACAGGAGTTATTATGAGCACACCCGGCGGTATCGAATCCACCCTGCAGGAACTGCGATCATTTCCACCATCCCCCGAATTTACCGCCCAGGCCGTCATCCGTACCCAGGCGGAATTTGACCAGCTTTACCAACAATCCATTAACGAGCCGGAAACCTTCTGGCGGAATCAGGCATCGAACCTGACGTGGATCAAACCGTTCAGCCGGGTGCTTGACTGGTCAAACCCGCCGTTCGCCCGCTGGTTTACCGGCGGGGAACTGAATATTTCCAGCAATTGCCTGGATCGGCACGTTGCCGCCGGCAATGGTCATAAAACCGCACTGCTGTGGGAAGGTGAGCCCGGGGACCGCCTCGCGATCAGTTATGCGGATTTGCACGCCCAAGTCTGCCGCCTGGCCGGGGCGTTGGCCGCCGCGGGTATCCGCACGGGTGATCGCGTGGCGATTTATATGCCCATGATCCCCGAAGCCGTCGTGGCCATGCTGGCCTGCGCCCGGCTGGGTTTGGTGCACACCGTGGTGTTTGGGGGATTTTCCGCGGAGTCGCTGGCGGATCGCATGAATGATGCCAAGGCGGTGGCGGTTATCACGGCTGACGGCGGATATCGGCGGGGCAAAATTGTTGAACTTAAAAAAAATGTGGACGCGGCATTGGCCAAAGCGCCCAGTGTCCGTCACTGCATTGTTGTGAAACGCACCGGCCAGCCGGTGGATATGAAGGCCGGCCGCGATACCTGGTACAGTGATTTTATCGACAGTTTTTCCGGAGATGCGCCCTGCCCGGCACTGCAAAGCGAGCATCCGCTGTTTATCCTTTATACCAGCGGGACAACCGGAAAGCCCAAGGGAGTGGTGCACTCCACCGCCGGGTACCTGCTGGGGGCAATGCTTACCTGTAAATATATTTTCGACCTGAAAAATGAGGACATTTACTGGTGCACTGCGGATATCGGCTGGGTTACCGGCCATAGCTACATGGTGTATGGCCCGCTGGCGTGCGGGGCCACCGTGGTAATGTATGAAGGCGCGCCGAACCATCCGGATTTCGGCCGCTTCTGGGAGATTATTGAACGGTATAAGGTTACCGTGTTTTACACAGCCCCCACCGCAATCCGCGCGTTTGTTAAATGGGGCGATGAATATCCCAACCAACACAATCTCAAAAGCCTGCGCCTGCTGGGAACCGTCGGCGAGCCGATCAACCCGGAAGCCTGGACATGGTATCACCGCGTTATCGGCGGCGGACGCTGCCCGATCGTGGATACCTGGTGGCAGACGGAAACAGGGTCCATCATGTGTTCTCCAATGCCCGGCATTACCGCGGCCACACCCGGAAGCTGCGCGATTCCATTTTTCGGCATAGACCTTGCCGTGGTGGACCGCCAGGGCAACGAGTTGCCGCCGAATACGGGCGGTTATCTGGTGATTCGCAAACCCTGGCCCAGCATGCTGCGCGGCGTTTACGGGGATGATGAGCGTTTCCGCCAGCAATACTGGCGGGACATTCCACCCTTCTATTTCACGGGTGACGGCGCGCGACGTGATGAAAAAGGCTTCTTCTGGGTTATGGGCCGCGTGGATGATGTGGTAAATGTCGCCGGACACCGGCTGGGAACCATGGAAGTGGAAAGCGCACTGGTGGCGCATGCCAGCGTGGCCGAGGCCGCCGTTGTCGGCCGGCCTGACGAACTTAAAGGACAGGCATTGTGCGCATTTGTTACGTTGAAGGCCGGCCGCACGCCGGACGAGAAGCTTAAGGATGAGCTAAAGGCGTGGGTCACGAGGGAAATTGGCGCCATCGCCCGGCCGGACGAGCTTCGTTTTACGGAAAGCCTGCCTAAAACCCGTTCCGGAAAGATCATGCGACGGCTGCTAAGAGACATTGCGGCGGGCAAGGAATCGGTCGGCGATACCAGCACACTGGAAGACTATAGCGTGCTGGCCAGCCTGCGGGCAGACCAGGAATAACGTACACAAACCGCCCTTCAAAGACGCTTGACATGACAACGCTGAATTCCGCGGCGCCGCGGAATTCAGCGGCAAGTATGCGCAGAAAAAAAGAGGCCGTGCTTTTTTGGCACAGCCTCTTGTCATTCTGTTTTTACGTTGCAGCCGGAGCCCCGGATCAAAAGCATCAGGCGGCGCTTTACCAGGCGAAGTGGGCAAAGGCGCGGTTCGCTTCCGCCATTTTGTGCACATTTTCGCGCGTTTGAATTGCGGCGCCTTCACGGCGGCTGGCAGCCATGAATTCTTCCGCCAGCCTGTCCGCCATCGGTTTGCCGCCCTTGGACCGCACGGCTTCCAGAATCCACCGGATCGCCAGGCTTTGCTGCCGCTTACGGCTTACGGCCATAGGCACCTGATAGTTCTGACCACCCACGCGGCGTGATCGCGTTTCAATATTGGGTTTCACATTGTTCAAAGCGTTTTCAAATACCTCAATCGGCTTGGCATCCTTCATCCTTTTGCCGATGATTTCCATGGCGCCATAGAACACCCGCTGTGCGGTGGCTTTTTTGCCATCATGCATCAGGCAGTTGATAAACTTGGCCACCACCAGTGAGTTGTAAACGCCGTCCGGCTTAAAGTGTGAATAGCTGGCCGTGAAAGACTTGGAACCCATGAGACTGTCCTTTCTTTTCTCCGTATCGGACCATGACGGCCCGGGATACTTGAAGGTGTTGAACCGCCGCGGTCATACATAACCGCGGCTTATATAAAATCATCGGCCGCGCATCGCCCAGCCGTAAGTGACATTACTTCGGTTTCTTGGCGCCATATTTGGACCTGCTGCGGCGACGGGCTTCCACGCCGCTGGAATCTAGAACGCCGCGGACCACGTGGTAGCGAACGCCGGGAAGGTCGCGAACGCGGCCGCCACGAACCAGGACAATGGAGTGTTCCTGCAGGTTATGGTCGATGCCGGGAATATAAGCCGTGACTTCTTTTCCGTTGGAAAGTCGCACGCGGGCCACTTTACGCAAGGCGGAGTTCGGCTTTTTCGGCGTCATGGTTTTGACAATCAAACAGACACCACGTTTCTGCGGCGAAGCTTCAAGGTCTTTTACCTTGTTAATGCGCTTGAGACTGCGACGCGGATTGCGGATGAGCTGGTTAATTGTCGGCATACAGTACCTTCAAACAATGCATCAGTGTTTCAATAACGCGGCGTACGGTCAACACAATTTCCCGGCCGCCTGATTCAAGCCCATTAGTGTAACAAATCCGCCAAAGTTTGGCAAACATGGAAAAAGGCCAAAATCCGGACATCGCCGGCGGCACGTGGCCCGCGGGAAATCAGCCGCCGAGCAGATGAAAGCACGACCGGAAGCGCGACATGGAGCACGCCCCTACATGCCACGATAACCAGCTAAAAGAGCACGTTTTATGTATTAACAGTGATGCGGATCAAAACTCCGCGGGTAGGATTCGAACCTACAACCCGCCGGTTAACAGCCGGCTGCTCTACCATTGAGCTACCGCGGAAAATGGCTCGTCCGCCCTTAATGCGGCGCGACTTGCTAGAGTACAAAGTTGGCGGAAAGTGTCAAGATGCAACGAATTTATTTGTAACAAACTGTAAACATCGGAGCGTATGCCGCTAAGTCGTCCTTTTTCGCAGCAATACCGCCAATATTGATACCGCCTTGCGATTCTGCATCTGCTGCAGCAGCCGGTTCTCGGCGGCTCGCGTTGATTCGCCGCCCGGCAGCGGTCCTGACGTAATGGAATGGCAGGCAGAAAATAGTATTAGAAGCCTTGCTCGTGCTGCGTCGCGCCCTTGGGGTGAATGGGCGGCCTTCAACCTGTGCATTGCCTGCGCCAACAGACCGCGGTATGCCAGAAACCGCTTGGAATTGCGCGGCAAAGGCGCAGCCGGATTTTGCGGAAGCCGAATCATGGCGACCGTAAGTGTCGTCACGACAAACAGAAACCCCAATGCCCGACTGACCCGCCATTTACTGCCCTTAATGCCCGCCGTCATCGGTTTTCCCCCTCTGTCGGCTGCGGCGGCCGCCGTCCTGCTGGCGACAACACGGCATTGTGGACCGATCGCTTGCGAAGCAATTTCACAAGCTCCGGCCCGTCGGGCACGGTCGAGATAAGCCGACAAGCGCGATCCAGATCGTTTTGCTCCCTGCTTGCGTATACCGCCGCCTTTCTTGGCGACTCCGATTTCAGCACCGACCACACCGCCGCCGCCTTCAGCAGCACCCGGGCATTTGCCAGTCGCTCGGTGCGGCCGGTCCTGAAAAATGCCATCACCTCAAACCCGCGCGCAATCTCGGGAAGCGATAAGGAAATGACGCGACGGCCTGCCGAACCTTGGCGCACGCCACTGCTGATTGAAGCTGTTGCCAATGCCAGGTTCACCGCAAATGAAAAACTGAACGCGATCGCGGCACCCAATGCAATAATCTCGCAGCACTCTGACGCAACCGCTTCCCAGCTCCACCCCATTCGATTTTCACCATCATCCATGGCTATTCCCTTCAAAATTCCCCGCCCGCCGCATTGGGCCGTGTGTTTCCCAAGGTCAGTCAGGGCGCGGCCGAATAAAAGTGACGGTGCGCCTAACCGAAGAAAAAGAGGCCAACAACGGTGGTCAGAAGCGCCACGACGACCAGCCGTCGCCCCCACCTGAATCCGTCGAAGGTCCCGCTGCGGACCGAGGTGCCTATCAAGGCGCGTAAAATAAATATTAAAGCCAGCACGTCGCAGACGCCGATCGCCACAACGGTAATCGCGGCACCAAGGCGGTAAGCCGGTGCTGGAGTTCGCGGCGAAAGAAGCGGGCCCCTGAATAAAAGTTGCGGCGCAGTTAAACCCAGCATGAAGATCATCACCGTTAAAGAATAGAACAACCGTCGAAGAACTGCCGCGCGGTCCGCACCCGAATTATTTCGTCCCATTTTTCAGCACTCCTAATAACAGTCGGATCGATTTATACAGCTGGTGCGCCTGCCGCGAATAAAAGTCATGCGCCTCTCTAAAACACTCGCGGCTGCATTGCCGGGTCGCCGCGCCGAAAAAGCCCATGCCGCTATTACCGGGCCGGTGCCGACCGCTGGGTCTCGATGGTATGGCCGGCCGGGTCGTAGAGTGTCTGCAGATTGCCCCCCACCGCGATTTGACCTCCGCCGGAGCAATTTGCAGGCAAAATACTTTCGCGGTGCCGGACCATGACTGTCTACCATGCATTGTTCCGCAGGTTCCACCCAACAGCCCAGATGCAGGGTGCCGCAGCGGAGCCCGCAGCGGCGACGGCGCACGCCCAAGTCAAATTTTCTGGCGGCCCGAGCAAGGCTGCGCCGGCGCAGAGTGTCTCGATTACCAGCGGAAGATGAATTAAATAACTGCTGACTTTGACTCCGGCCTTCTCCCGAGGTGTGGCCCCGGCGTCCCTGATCTCCGCAGATCGTACGCGCAGCCACTTCCGAACAAACACCCAAACAACGAATGTCGCGACCCAGGCCGAGATTGCAGAGCTCCCTCGCCATGAGGGCTCCGGCAGTGCCCGCATTTCCACAAATAAGAAGCGGAGCCAAGAGAAGAAGGGAAAAAAACTCATCAGTGCGACTATCAGACGATGTCTGTAGCAGTTCTGGGGTTGCATTGGCATTTTACCTCGCTCTTTTTATGTCGACTTTTTGCGTGCCTGCCGCTCACGGCTCGGGCATCCAGTTAATTATCCTCTTGGCATTCTCCGCCAGATCTTTCGCTTTCCTGATTAGTTTCACAATGTTGTGCCAGGTATCATTGACCTTTTCCTTGTCGGCCTTCATGTTCTTAACGTTGCTCGCGCAGCGATTGCACCTCTGGCACGCGTTAATGTCAGCCAACGCCCCTTGCACAACCGACCTTAATTTCCAAACGGCTGCAAGAAACGCGGGAACCAACGCGATGTCTAACTCCTCGGCACCCATGAGCGAAACGATCACCGCCCCTCCCGCCAAGTAGGCGGTGGTGGCGATCAGGAATACATCGGCCATGTTAAAGGGGACCCAGACACATGGCTAACATATCGTACCAAAAGATGTCCAAATTCCCCGCCGGCGCGGATTCGACGTAACCGTACGAATCAATTCCACCCCCATAACCAATCGGATCACGCTGAATCCAACGCCCGAGTGTCGGGTTGTAGATGCGGTTGCGGACGTAATAATTCAGCGTTTCGGCATCAAAGCGATAACCGCAATAAATGACGCTATTGGCCCCGTAATTTGACTGCACGTCATCATCCGTGAACCACACGCCATCCGCACCCGGCCCGGTAAAGATCAATGTGTTGCCGTAGGCATCCGTGTCATAGGCCTCGACAATGTCGCATTTATCGCGCCGGCACCGGGCAGGCAGCATGTCTGCGGTACGGCGAACCGGGGATTTTTCGGATGGTGCGAGCTGACGGCGGCAGACCGGACCGTCTCGCGGCCTTGTGTCGTTGCGGCAAAGTTTTTCATCCAGTGCGACCATGCAGTTTTCCCAATCACGATCGGAATGACAAGTGGTGACGGCATTCTACCACAAATCCCCGGTTCCCAAACCCCCGGGCATTGCCCAAACCGGAAATATCGCAGCGAATGGCGTTAATGAAAGGCGTTCCCCGGAGCCGTGGGCCGGCAACCCGTCGAACAAGCCCTGGTTGCCTTGGTCGTCGGCAGCGGCATCCAGGCCGGGGCCAAAGAATTCCCCGCGGGCCTCAGTACGCCCGGGCACTGCGGGTAAACCCATGCTATCCACACCTCTTTGGCACCGCAATTCAGCAGTCAGGCTTCCTTACAGCACAGCATAATAAACCCCCACAAACGGCCGCATACTGTTGGTTTAGTCCGCTCCCACTATCTTGCCTTTGCCGTCCCCTGCGGCTTAAGCCGCTTGACTACTTCGCATGCCCTTTCACGCCGTCACCATCGCCTGCGGCCTATCGCTGGTTTCCGGCGGTTTCAACGCGGGCTTGCGCCGGCATAGCCTTGAATCACCCAAATAAAAACACGACCAAAAAAAAGGTGTGACACATTTTTTGTGTCGCACCTCTTGCTCATCTCTATCCCCATGAACCGTCCGTTGCTCCCAACGGATTATATTTTTATTGCCAAGCGCCGGCGCAACGCCAGTCCGCCAACCATGGCGAACAAACCGGTACCAAGCAGTTCAAAGGTGGCTGGCATGCGGCCGCCTGAAGCAACCAATTTTTCTGCAACTTAAGGTAAACTTTGGTGGCCCTCCCGGCCACCGTATAAGAAGTTAAACTGCGTCTGCGGCGGATTATTGCCATTGTTCACATGATTTTTCTAATTATTTTAACCATTTATCCATTGGGCCGTTTGGACGCTTTCACGAAAATTGGCGGGCATGCGATCTCCTCCACGGCTCCATTTCTTTGCTTTTTTGAAACTGCGGTACCACTTTGCCGTACTAAATAATGATGGGTAAACGTTTTTACGTAAACCTGCGTATTTTATCGGCGTTGAAGGAGTCTACTCATGCGAAGCAGAAATCTAAAAAAAATTGCGATCGGCGGTTCCATGCTGATCCTCGGCGGGGTAATGGGAGGCTGTGCCTCCATTCAGGTACATCCCGTATCCGTCGCTGACGTCAATAATCCGGACATAAACGGCGTGCGTTTCTTTCAACCGGCGCCCTATCTGCTGGTAACTGAAATGCCCACACCAACTGGGCCGCACGGCCCGGTCATGATTGACCACGGCTTTAACGGTTTCGGCCCGATGCGGGGCGGCCTGGGTTTTATGGGTGGGCCAATGGGCGGGCCAATGGGCGGACCCCAAAATTGGATGCGCCACGGACCGCGGGGCGAATGGGGCAATCATCAGCCGCAGGCAAATAATAAAAACGGGCACAACCATGGCGTTGCGGGTTCCGCCAAGCATCACGCGAAGCCGGATGCAGGAAAGGGCAAACCCGACCACGGAGCCGGCCATCCCATGGCGAGGCGCGGTGGCTGGGGCCACGGTGGCTGGGGTCGTCCCGGAATGGCGATGGGGATGGGGCGTCCAGGCATGATGCCGATGCGTGGAAGAATGGGTCGGGGCATGAGGCCGCCGGTCGTTATTGCACGTAAATCTTTCGCTCCACAAAATCGCGTATACGAATTACAAATCATTTACCTGCCGGACTACAGCCATCCGTACGTTGCCGATATAAAGGGCGGTCTGGGTCATACGGCAAACTCGCTGGTTCTGGCCAATGGCTGGCAGTTGCTGGGAATTAACAATTTTGGCCCCTTGGCCCCTTCGCTTCCGGTTCGCGCCATTTCCGCGGCTCCCGCCGGACCGCGTCGGCACCCAATGCCGATGATGGGACCGATGATGGGCCGTATGGCCGGCCCGGGAATGATGGGCAGACACGGCATGCACCCGATGATGGGCATGGGCGGACGGCCACACCACGGAATGCGAATGGCCATGCGTACTCGGGGGCGCGGCATGATGATGCACCGTATGATGATGGCGCGGCGCGTGGCGAAAAACATCGGACTAAAACCCGGCCTGTATCAATTTGTATTTAATCCCAAAACCGGCAAACTTGAAGGCCTGCGTCCGGTGCACATGCTTTTGCCGCACCGATTCATGCATGCAATGCGCGGCCGGTGGATGCCGCACGCCAAGGGCCATGGAAAATGGAAACATGGCAAACTTCATGGCAACTGGCACAAGCATGGCATGAAAAAACCGGCCGCCAAGCCGGCGCCGGCAACGCCGACGACCGGGCAGATGTAAACGCGGGATGAATTAAACAGAATCCGACAACCCCGGAGGCTATGACCTTTCCGGGGTTTTTCGTTTTGGGGTTTTTCGTTTTTATGATTGGCAGTTCATGCTGCCGCATGGAGGCTACCAGAACAAGACGTTGCATCTGAACGGCGGTGGGCTTGTACGCCCATTGCTTTAGGCTATTATTACCCGTTGGTTTTGTTGGCCACGGTTTTGCTTTGCGGGAGCTGATGCAACGATGGTTGGTGTGTTTATCGCCCATTTAATTTTTGCCCTCGTCATGCTTGGCATGGTGACGGGCATTATCGCCTATTTGATTTTGCTGGAACGCAAGACGGCCGCATGGATTCAGGATCGCATCGGCCCCAACCGGGTGGGACCGCAGGGACTTCTGCAACCGCTGGCGGATGGCGTGAAATTCATTCTTAAAGAAGAATTCATGCCGATTCATGCGGATAAGATACTGTTTATCCTGGCGCCGATCGTCATTATTGCACCGGCGTTGTGCGGCTTTGCGGTTATTCCTTGGGGCGGCGATCTGGCCGCGGGCACGGCACTGCCGAAGTTTCTGGGCGGCTGGGCGTTTCCGCATACGTTTCATGTGATGGTGGCCAATCCGCAGATCGGCGTTCTGTTTGTAATCGCCATGGCGTCGCTCAGCGTTTATGGCGTGGTGCTGGCGGGTTGGGCTTCGGGCAGCAAATACAGTTTTCTGGGTGGGCTGCGGGCCACAGCGCAAATGATCAGCTATGAAATTCCCATGGTGCTTTCGCTGCTTTCGGTGGCGGTGGTTGCCGGCACGCTGCGGCTTGGACCGATCACCGACCTTCAGGCCACTTATTTTTCATCGGTAAGTTTTCTGCCGGCATGGAATGTGTTTACCCAGCCGGTGGCGTTTCTGCTGTTTGTCACGTGCATATTCGCCGAATCCAACCGCACTCCGTTTGACCTGGCGGAATGCGAACAGGAGCTTGTCGGCGGGTACCACACGGAATATTCATCCATGAAATTCGCCCTGTTTTTCCTGGCGGAATATTCGGCCATGATTACGGGTTCCGCGGTGGCTGTGGCGCTGTTTCTGGGCGGCTGGCATCTGCCGTGGATCGACCAACTGCTGTATCACGGCGCGCAGCCTGTGGCCACCGGCTGGCTGGGTATGCTCCTGAAATTTGTGGTCTTCTGGGGCAAGGTAATCGCCTTCCTGTTCTTTTATATGTGGGTGCGTTGGACGCTGCCGCGGTTTCGCTTTGACCAGCTGATGAACCTGGCGTGGCGCGGCATGATACCGCTTTCACTGGCAACTTTCGTCATGGCATCGGTATTTGTTTACCTTCGGCAGGAGGGAATTATTGAACATCGCGGGTGGCTGCTGCTGGGCAATGTGGTGTTGATCGGTATTATGTTCGCCGTGACGGAGCTTCGTCCGGCGGATTCGGGCAATCGGCGCATGTATGTGCTCAACAGCCGGTATAACCCGATTCCCGCATCAGCCAAGGCCGAACTGGAATCAGCCGTTTGAAGCAATTTTGCCGGTGCGGTAAATGCCGCCGCAGCCAAAGCGAACCGGAAAACCGGGCAGCGGGCGGTGTCGCGTAGAGGGTATCCCCGGGCCGGGCCGACCGGTTTCCAGGCATTGCAGGGGATAACTTGCCGCATTGGGGCACAGCCTGTCGCCCGCGATAAATACGCATACTTTACCCTGAAGATTACACAAGTATCACTCATAAGGATCACTCAATGGCGTCACACACACCGGAGCATGCCGCGGGAAACACCTCCTCCAAAATGGACAAACTTACAGCGCTTTGCCGGCGGCGCGGGTTTATTTTTCAATCGTCGGAAATTTACGGCGGCATCAACGGATTCTGGGACTACGGGCCGCTGGGCGTGGAGCTTAAGCGTAACCTGAAAGATGCCTGGTGGCAGGACATTGTCCGGTGCGCACCACCGGGTCCGGACGGCCAGCCGATTGATATGGTCGGGTTGGATTGCACCATTATCATGAATCGAAAAGTATGGGAAGCCTCCGGCCATGCCAGCGGATTTAATGATCCGATGGTGGACGACCGCGAAAGCAAGCAGCGTTTCCGTGCGGACCAGTTATTCGGCCTTTATGCCGGGCCGCACACCGGTAATTCGGCTGCGGACCGGGCCGCAGTTCTGGCCGCCGTCGCGGGCGGCATTGCGCCGATTATCAGCATTATCGCATCCACCGGTGGTGAAGCGGCCGAGGTGCTGGAAAGGCAGGGCAAAAAACTGTTTAAGGAACGCAACGTTCCGCTGCAGATCAGCGAGATTGCCGCGGAATTTGTATTGCTTAAGGAGCGCGGCGAGCCGCGACTGGGTGTTCTGGCCGCGGTGCCCATTGATGTGCTGCGCGGCCGCCCACTGGAAATACCGTCGCCATTTACCCAGAAGACCGGCGTGCTGACGGAACCGCGGCAATTCAATCTGATGTTTCAAACGCATACCGGCGCGGTGCAGGATGATTCGTCCATGGCGTATCTGCGACCGGAGACGGCGCAGGGCATTTTCGCCAATTTTCGCAACGTTACGGACACCAGCCGGGTGAAAATTCCATTCGGCATCGCCCAGATAGGCAAGGCTTTCCGCAATGAAGTCACACCCCGCAACTTCACCTTCCGGTCGCGGGAATTTGAACAGATGGAAATCGAGTTTTTCATTCATCCAGAGCAGGCGGCGGAATGGTACAGATTCTGGCGGGATGTGCGATTCAAATGGTGGCAGTCCATCGGCCTGACCAGCGCGAATCTGCAGTTGCGGGAACATGACCGCGATGAACTGGCGCATTATGCTCGCGAAGGCGCCGGCACCAGCGATATTGAATACCGCTTTCCCTTCACCGCACCGGGTTTTGGCGAGTTGGAGGGCGTGGCGCATCGCACGGATTTTGACCTGCGACAACATGCGCAATTTTCCGGACTGGGGGATAAGCTCAAATATTTTGATCAACAGCGCAATGAACGCTATTTCCCCCACGTGATTGAGCCTTCCGCCGGTGCGGATCGCGGCACACTGGCCATATTATGTGAAGCCTACCAGGATGATCCGGGGCGGCCAAGCGGCGTGGTGATGAAATTTCATCCGCGGATGGCTCCGATAAAAGCGGCGATTTTTCCACTTGTAGACAAGGATGGCATGCCGGAGATAGCCGGCAACATTTACAATGATTTACGAAAAACGTGGAATGTGGAGATGGATGTGAAGCAGAATATCGGCAAGCGATATGCCCGAATGGATGAGGCAGGAACCCCCTATTGTTTCACAGTGGATACCCAAACACTTTCCGACCAGACACTAACGGTACGACACCGAGATACTTTGGCTCAGGAGAGGATAAATGTGGCAGAAATACGCAATTTTTTAAGCAAAAAATTAGAGCCGTGAGTGTATTCTAAGTGCATATTTTAATGACACTTATAAAAACAGAAGCGAACTGACCGTTTTTTTTTAATCAATTTAGTTGAAGTTTTCAAGATATTGGGTACGATAGTAAATGCATAAGGAATAATGACCCGGCCGTTAAGCCGGTTAGTCATAGATGATCTTGCTCTCTCTCTCCCTCCCCAGGCTGGCGTTCCTTCGGGCCGCCAGCCTGGTTTTTTTATATTTTGACGTCGCCCAAAAGCGCCATTATTCATCTTTGCGAATACAATGGATTCTAACCGCGCTTACGCAGTTGTTATCAACCCGTTTAATTCAATATTGCCCCTACCTTAAAAATAGCCCGGTACCGAATGCATACCGCAGATCACACCGCCCGCGTGCCACAATACTCAGTACCAAAGTCTCAATACCGTGCGCCCATTACCCCGGAATACCATTGCACCGCCGATGCGCGTTGAACACTCAGCTGCGCGATGCCAGCCGCGGCCTTGCGGCACATGTCGCCTCTGTTTGCCAACAGCCAAGCTGACGCCGCGATTGGGGCGGCGGTTGATACAGCCAGCCATGACTTGACCAGCATCGATTGCATAACGACGGGGCTGCGAAGTTATTGGCTTTGAGTTAAAAATTCCAGCACAATTCCCGCGATAGTTTCCGGAGATTCTTCATGCGGCAGGTGCGACAAGTCCGGAATGCCCACATATTTTCCGCGTGGAAGAATGGCTGCGAGCCGCTGACCGGCATTTCCTTCCAATAGTCTGTCCTGCTCGCCCCAAATTACCAGGGCGGGGCCTTGAAGTTGGTGGGCAAATCGCAAATATCGCCGAATATCGGCCTCGTGCCGGGGTAAATGGCGGATCACATCCATGAGTTTCATACGGTTGGACCGCCGGGCCATATTCTGCCAATAGGTATCAAAAAGCTCGGGATCCGCCTTGGCTGGATTTACGTAACCAACGGTCGTAACGCCGGTTACCAGGCGGTCCGCGGGGGTGATCGACATCATGATTTCCCCGATAATCGGCATGCTTACCAGGCGGTAAAAGCTGGGTAAGGGCTGGGGAAAAATAGCCGGATTAAACAGCACGATCCGTTGGAATAAATTCGGGCGGATCATGGCGGTCAGCAGGCTTAATCCCCCACCGAGGCTGGATCCACCGATGTTAAATTGCGGAAAACCAAGTGACTCGGTCAGCCGCGCAATCGTGCGGGCCATCAACGGAACGGATACGCCGCCGGGCGGCCATCCGCCATTATCCGCGAAACTATTGTAATCCGGCAGAATAATATCCATGGAAACCAGCAGGAATTCCGCAAGCCTGCGGAAAGAGGCGATGTGCAGGCCCATGCCGTGCAGCAGAATCAGCGGCGGGAGGCTTTTTTGCGTTCTTGGACCCGGGGATCGCAGAATCTTAAGGGCAATTTTCCGTCCCTCCACATCCATGGCAAACGCCATCGAATTGGTTTTCGCCGCGGTCAACGATGGATCAAACCGCTTTAACGGCGTAAACGGCGGGCGCAAGCGAAATAATTCGATTGGAAGATCAAGTTTTGCGAGCGGGGCGGGAATCAATAATATCTCTCCAAAAGCACCAAACTTTTTGACCGCGACTATTATAGCCGGACAGAATGACAACCGGCCCGCCGATGCTGCATTAAATTTGGGTGAAGGCTTGTGTTATTCGGGCAATGCAAAGCTGACAAGGCCGGAGTCGAAACGTATAATGCGGTTGTGTTCGCTAGGGGTGTCCGGCGAAATGAAGCCCGCCGGACTGAGATTAAACCCTCCGAACCTGACCCGGGTTGTGCCGGCGTAGGGAATGCGATTCACCGCTTCAGGCAGCAGGCGGCAGACCATAATCCTCTCCTTTGCGATCCGGCACATTATTAAACCGCGGATGGTGATTTTGAACCGTAAATCCGTGCAATGGCCGCTGCGACAGGAGTTTTTGATATGATCCGATCCAACGCATTATCCGCTTCCACACCCGCACGTTCCAATGGCATGCCGCACGACGCCGGTCATGCGGTGACCCAATATGAATTTGCCCGCGCCGGCATAATTACCCCGCAGATGGTGCGTGTGGCGCAGCGCGAAGGCCAGACGCCTGAATTCATCCGCCAGGAACTCGCCCGGGGCCGACTGGTTATACCGGCCAATATTCGCCATCTGGCCGGAGCGGGCGGTAAGGCGGTAAGCGGCGGAGTAATGGATCTTGATTTTCCGCTGCCGGCCCCCGCCGCGCATCCCGGCGCCCGGGGGAATGCCGCAGCGTTGTGGGTAAACCAGACGGTGGCACAACGTTCGGGCGTTATTGCGGACCCTGCGGCGTTCCAGGGCAAACACGCCCCGAAGCGGCTGGACCCAATGGCCATCGGGCGGAAGGTAACCACGAAGGTGAATGCGAATATCGGCGCATCTCCGGTAAGCAGCAACACCAGTGAAGAGGTTGAAAAACTCCAGTGGGCGCAAAAATTCGGGGCGGACACGCTGATGGACCTGTCCACCGGCGGCAACCTGGTGGAATGCCGACAGGCCATTATTGATCACAGCACCATTCCCATAGGCACCGTTCCCATTTATTCAATGATCATCGGTCGAAAAATTGAAGACCTTACGTATGCCATGATTCTTGCGGAAATTGAGCGCCAGGCGCAGCAGGGTGTGGATTACTTCACCATTCATGCCGGCCTACTTAAGGAGCATATACCGCTGCTCAAAAACCGGCTGACAGGCGTGGTAAGCCGTGGGGGCAGCCTGTTGGCAAAATGGATGATTGTGCACAACAGGCAGAATCCGATGTATGAATTGTTTGACGATATTTCCGCAATCATGCGGCAATATGATGTTACATATTCGCTGGGCGATGGATTGCGACCGGGTTGCTGCGCGGATGCGACGGATGCGGCGCAACTGGCGGAACTTCGGACCCTGGGCGAGCTGGTGCAGCGGGCGCGAGAGGCGGGCGTACAGGTAATGGTGGAAGGCCCCGGGCATGTGCCGATGGATCAGATTGCGATGAACATGCAATTGGAACAGCAGATATGCGATGATGCACCGTTTTATGTGCTGGGCCCGTTGACCACAGATGTATTTCCGGGGTATGACCATATCACCAGTGCGATCGGAGCTACCGAAGCGGCGCGTGCGGGCGCGGCGATGCTTTGCTATGTAACGCCGAAGGAACATGTGGGCCTGCCCAAGGCCCAAGATGTAAAGGCGGGCTGTATTGCATATAAAATTGCGGCCCATGCGGGTGATATCGCCCGCGGTATAGATGGCGCCCGGCAATGGGATGATGACATGTCCCGCGCCCGGGCAGCGCTTAACTGGCCGAAAATGTTTGAACTGGCGTTTGACGGCCAAACCGCCCGGGCGCTGCACGATGAGGATTTGGAAGTTGATACGGATTTCTGCGCGATGTGCGGACACGACTGGTGCTCCATGCGGATCAGCAAGGAGATTCAGGAGTTCGCCAGCGGCAAAGACCCCGGATTCCAGCCGGAGCGGAAAGCTGCGGCATCCGAGGGCGTGGACCAGGAGGGCGCGGACCTCCTTAAACAGCGCGGCGTGCTGACACAGGAACAGATTCATGCTTTGGCCCACAAGGGCACAAAGGCGGCGTGCCATACGGATAACGTACAGGATCCGCAGGCCGCTAAACTGGTGCAGCTTAATACACTCAAGGCGCATGGCGTATTGGTGAATGAAAGCGGTTTGTGATGGATCCGGCCTGTTCGCCTGATTGCGGCCGAAAGGCCCCCGCGGTGTAACTTCGACTGTCGGCAGCCGTATATACTTGCGAGAGTAAAGACGGTTCGCCCGATGCAGGTTCAGTTTGCAGGAATACCCGATGCGGCATAAATCAGCGTTGTTTTCCTTTGTTTCGCACGTGGCGGTTCGCGGATTTATTGCCGTGACTCTTCTATTACCGGCATTTGCGGCGGATGGGGTGCATGCCGCGGCGAAAGGTTCCGCCGCCTCAAGAAATAAACAGCTTGCGCGGGCGTGGAACCAATGGAACCGGCTGACCCATGACTATTATCGGGCGGTGCCGAATTGGTTGAAGGTGATTGGAAACGGCACATTGCGCCGGCGGGCGGCGGCCCGGGCCATACCCATTCTCAAGCGGCTGGTAGCCACGGAAGACCGGATCTCCTTGCTGGAGCCATCCTATGCCCCCTATCTGAGATATTTTGAATTAATGAACATTGCACAACTCGCGGCTTATGGAGACAAGGCCGCGCTGGTCCGGCTGCGGGCTGCCGTAGCGGACAGCAACCCGCGCAAAGCCATGCAGGGTCGGCTGGCAATCGCCCAATACCACTGGTGGACGGCCAACGGCAATCCAGCTCGCGAAATTCAGGTTCTTCAATCCCTGGAGCCGCTGGCGAAGCAGCATCCGACATCCAACACGGTAACACTGGCAATTGTGCGGATTGGCGCGTTTGCCGCCAGCGTGAATCCCAAGGTAAGCAATTACGCCGTAAAACTGGTGCGGCAGCTTAAGACGCCCATCGCCCGCAATACGCTGGTGGGGCTCAAGGCCCGCCTGCGGATGGCACGTCTGATGGGTGAACCATTGGCGTTGACCACGCGAACACTGGCCGGGGATTCATTCAACTTAAAAAAATGGCGGGGAAAAGTGGTGCTGATCACATTCTGGCAGCAACCTTTCAGCCAGTTCCAGCTTGCCGGAATCTATAAAGAATTTCATCCATCCGGACTGGAAATTCTGGGTGTACCGATTAACCAGCGGTTCACGCGGATCGGCACGATTATGATGACACACCCGGAAATGTCATGGACGCAAACAGCCATTCAGAAGCCGATGAATCCGGGCCATACGGTTTTCGGACTGCCGCTGGGACCGCAGAATTCGATGCAGATCATTCTGGACCGGCAGGGCAAGGTGCGGATGGTAGAAACATCACCACGGATCGATGCAGCCGTGATGGTGCCAGAGATACGCAAACTACTGGCAAAAAAATAAATTCCCCAGGCAGGCGGATTCCGTGGGGGAACAGCGGCGCTGGCCATCAGATAAAGATGATTCGGTTGCGGAAGCCCGGGAACCGCGGACGTCCCGTCCGCTCAGCCAATTCTTTTCGTCTCCGCCCGTAAACTTGCAGTCAAGATGCCGGCGTGTGAGATTCGTGATCCAAGATTCGCGATCCCGCCACCGGATCGCCGACGTTCCCAAACTACGTGCTGAAATGCGAATTGCGCCCGGCAGGACTCGAACCTGCAACCTCGTGGTTCGAAGGCAGTTAAAATCGTGCTGCTGAAAAGCTCATGAATCCCAGCAATTCCCTTATTTTACTGCGGAAAATGCCATTTGCAAGGCTTCGCCACACGTTGCGAGTTTTGGTGTTGTAAGGCGGTATTTTTATATCAAAACGGTAACAAACCGGTAGACGTGGATCATTTACCGCTCAGCGCTTCTTCGCCGCCTTGCGAATATCTGCCAAGTTCGTTTTTCCGGTTTCTTTCCGCATGTAGCCCACTGTGGCATTCGCGGAAAATACTGGAATCGGCTGCGGCAAGTTCTTGTTTAGTGCATTGCTTCGCTTCAGATCAATGCGACCAGTCTTCGGTACGTCTCGGTCAGGTAACGCCTGTCCAGTCCGGGTTCTTTCATGTCATACCCTTTCTTAATTGAAAAACATAATGTAAGGATACGAATACGTGCTACGTATCGCAACCGCAACGTGGTGCAGTACGGTGTCAAGGTGTCAACTGACTCAACTAAACGAAGGCCAGACACGCGGTATGAAGAAGTTGGCGGTTCACTTCCAAGCCATGGCGAGATTGGCGATGAACCGAAGATATTTCAGGTTTTTGGATTCATCAGATAGGCCCTTGTTCAACTGTACGGTTAATCTGCTCTTCAACTGTCGCCAACGTCGTAAGTATTTCGTCGAAACCCTTCGGTTCTGCAACGAACATATCCCGCATCGCCTGGTAGTCGCGCCGCAGCCCGGGCAATCTTTCTGATGGTGGTACCAAGTGAAACGTACCGGGTTTTGCCTGATCGTAATTGGCCCACGCGCTGCCAAAGAACTGGCTCTTCCAACTGACCACCCGTATACGCAGATCGTCCCGGTCCACTGCTTTGCCGGCTACCGGATGTTGCGAGAGCGCCGCCAGATCGGCGTAATGACGCGCGAGCCTGTCTGGTATAGGCTTTTCCAACGGCCGGTAATACTCCATGTGCAGGATCGTCGCCTTCTCCCAGAAACTTCGTTCCACTTCCAGCGCTATTACCTCGCAACGCCAATCTGCGAACGCACCAGGAAAGGCATCGGCGATCCAAGGCCGTACCGAGTGACGGCCGATCGGTTGCTGGTCGGTAAGGGAGCCAAATTCCAACTTGACCGAACGTCGCAGGTAGTGGAAGCCCGGCGGCTGCGAAGAAGGGTAGTGAAACAGAAGTACCGGCGATTGCGTATGGGCATCAATCTGGAATTCAAACCACGCGGGATTACCTTTCCCCAGCACCTTGCTGGCCGCCGCTTCCAGCGCCGGGCCGACCTGGTTTTGCACGGCGATGCCGCACGCCGCTTCCGCTTTCTTCATCCATTTGCCAGCTTGGTTGCGGTTTATACCCGTGGGTGGGAGTTTCAGAAATTCGGGCGACAGCGATAAATCTATGTCCTCTGAAAATCGTTCAATGGCGCCAAACACTTTTGAGAGGGACGTTCCACCCTTAAAAACCAGGCTGTCCGCAAATTCTGACTCGAACAGTACGCCCAGCAACCAACATACCCAAAAGTCCTTCTCCATGATGACGGGTGACAAGTTTCGCTGTATTGCCGCCTGTTCGATATATAGCTGGCGTTCGTCCGCTGGTAAGGTGAGGAAGCTGAGGTTCATGGATTCTCTCCCGCAAGTTCACGAAAGATCGGGTGCATCCACGCCGGTGCCAGCGTCAGGTCGTTGAGCAATCCCCGGCGCTGCCTGGCCGGGATGGTACGTTTCAAGTGCTCCCAATGCTGCTTGGTCACGTGTTCTTTGCCTATGGCTCGCAATGCCTGAATTAATAGACCACTCAATCGTCCTGCGGCAGCCATGTTTCGCGCGGTTGTCCGCCGCAACTGGATCGTGGTCGAACCGATTCTCACGGTCCGTGTCGGGCCGTCGGTCAGAAACACCGCTTTGGCTGGCACTTGCTCCGAAAGTCCCAGCACATTGGCCGCGTAGGCTCCTGCGGGCTGAATACGTGTATGGTCGCGTATCGCCAAGGCTGCAGCCACCTTTTCGGCAGACGGAGTAAGCGATCCCAACACCGGGTGCTTCTTCGGAAAGTCATACACGCCTCGCGCCAGTCGTCGGATGATCCCTTTTTGGGTCAGCCTATGAAGCGCCAGATCAACTGCCTCTCGACTTCCAAGGTCCAGAAAGTCCGTCGGAACAACGACACAACCGTGTCCTCGACCCCGAATCGACGTCTGGATGCGGTATTCAATAGAATGCGACGATTTTCTCGCTGAAATCATGTATGGAATAATAACATGTTTTTCTTACAAGAACAAACGCCATTTCGCTTCTCACCCTGAAGGGTCTGACGAGGTTACAGGTGTGGTAGAAAATTTCGTCATCTGTGCCGGCTTTTTTGGAAGTGACAAAAAAACTTTTTATATGATCCCAACGGCTTCGGTGCCGGGAAAATTGGCAGACCCAACCTGAATGGAATTGGCGCTACGATAGACGCGCACTGGCCTGATGAAAATGGCCGGTTTTCGGCCATCCATCTCCGTTGTACTGTTGAAATTCCGCCAAAGAACATCGCGTTTTTCGGGCATTTTTCACTGGCGCAACAAAAGTGGGATGAACCTGCCGCTGGGATATTCATCACTCCAGACGCGCACTACAGCAATGGATCATACGCGTATAACACCCTTCGCCCTGACGCCGAACTCCGCGAATTTCCCCCGCG
>JAKBBN010000056.1:21655-22575 GCA_021808485.1 Planctomycetota bacterium
TCAAAACAATGCCCTGTTGAGACTTGGATCATCCCCCGTAAAGCCGTGCAAACGGGCCTTTTGTTCGGTTAAGTCTCAAAGTCTCACGTTTTTTCGTCCTACACCCGCCGAGCCCTTACCCATGACCCTCCACTCCCGATCTCTCGCCGTCCCGCGCGAAGTTATCCGTCTATCGAACTGCTATCTGAATCGCATCGGAACCCGGAAATTGCGGCCAGCGTAACGATGGCGTCAATGCACGATCAGGCAAGCTCCTCCTGTTGATCCTACTGCGTAACGGACGGTCAATATGGAAGTCGTCGTGGTCCCGGTCGTCGTACGCTACGAAAAGCCACGCCGTGCTCCGGCTTCACTCCGCTGCGCTTCGTTCCAGGCGTGCGCTCGTCATGTCTTTCCTCCGCTCCCGCCGACATCCCCGGCTCAAACAGAGTGCTTTTGTTCTTTTTTCACCTCGCGGCCTCGCTGTCTGGCGTAGGCCGGAGGTGAAAAAAAATGCGGCGGCGATGGGCCGACGCGCCTTTAGGCGGTCTACGTTTTGGCTCCTATTTTTTGGAGGTGTTGTATGGGTTCGTTTAACAAAGTGGTTCTCTTGGGCAATCTGACCCGGGATCCGGTTACTGGCTCGCTACCCAGTGGGGCGGCGGTCTGTGAATTCTCTCTGGCGGTTAATCGGCGCTGGAAGGACGCCGACGGTCAGATGCGGGACGAGGTGCTGTTCATAGACTGTGCGGCTTATGGCAAGCCGGGCCAGACTATGGGCCAGTATCTCAAGAAAGGTCATCCGGTACTGGTGGAATGTGTCAAAGTCGCCGTTTTTAGCATGCTGTGCCCCCCGAGTGCGCCCACAGCAGCGCCCGGCGGAAAACCGGGATTGCCAAACAGTTCTTCAAGGCAGCCATTCGGGAAGGTGTCTACCGGGG
>JAKBBN010000134.1 GCA_021808485.1 Planctomycetota bacterium
TATCGCAGGCTTCCTGTCTGGCCGGCGCCGGCATGGCGTGCAACCGGCGTATGGGCGGCGGCTTGGGCCGGTGATGGCAGTCGGAATTCGGAATCTGGTGATGGGGAAGCGAACGCTTAACGCCGCTGCACAGCTCGCTGGGCAATTGGTTATTGGTTGGAGTTGGCTTTCAATCGCCAAGCCGTATGACGTTCGCGCAAGCACGCGGCTCCGGACGATTCAAGGGCGTGCTCCCCTTGCGGCATACAGGTGAGAATCTCAATGAAGCCAGGTGTACCGGAAAAGGAGTGTAACCCTGTTGCCCTTGTTGGTGATCGTTTCAGACTTACCTTTCGCCCGGATTGGGCCAGCGCGGTCGGGGCGGCTGTTGGGATAGTGGAGTGCTTTGCTCTTCTGCTCTGGTCGGGGCCATGGGGAAACATTCCCATAAGGTTTCTGCTGGTGATTCTACCGGTTATTTTCCTTGGAACCGTTGCCGGCTGCCATCGATTCCTGTTTGTCCGGTCCAGCTGCTTCAACTTTGCATCAGGGCAGATTGCGATGCAGGATAGGCTCATGCAAGTTATACCGCTTTTTCGCCTTACAATTCCGCTTTCTGAGCTCGCCCCGGTGGAAATCAACCCAGTCAACCGGAATGATATGGTCCCCAGCTGGGGCATTTTCATCCGGGCGGCCGGCTGGCCGAAAGCGGTTCCAATTTGCGCCGGTATGAGATACGGGGAGGCTGCGGAACTCGCGGCCATGATCAATTATCGGCGGAGCGCTGCCGCGGCGCATGCCGCCCCGGCGGCGGAAAATTTCGCGTGAAAATTGCCTGTGAGGATCGGGGGCAGGCCCTGAAATGGAATAATGCGGTCCGGCCCGTCGTCGCAACGTTGCATTTTTCGGCGGATAAGAATCGTTGGGAACCGGGATCGGCCCGCCATATTAACCGTTGAATATTGGATTTTCTTGCCCGGTCCAGCTCCAAGGCGGATGGCGGTGCCGTAACGCGGAATCGTATTGGTGCGGGGGGGAGGCTGCCGGTCTGGAAGACCGCCGAAACGAACCGGCAGTTTGCGGATTGTGGCGTGGCACAGATAGAATGCCCTTAATTCAATTGTCTGCGGAGTAACTTTTTTTTGGTCGCACTGGATGAACAAATTCGCCACGACGATACGATGGGGCAAAGCGGCCGGCGTGCGTGCGGTCAAGTCGAGCAAAAACCGGTGCATCGCAATACCGCGGGCAAGGCAATCAGTGGTATCCGCAAAAAAATGGAGGATAATGGATGTTGAGGATTACTGGTCCATACCGGTCGTGCCCGGGCCGCCTGCGGCCCATCGCCGGTGGATTGCCGCTGAAAATGATTCTGGCCCTGCTGCTGGCGGCGTGCACACTGCAGTTATCCGCGCACCAGGTATCAGCGTCGGTATCGGCCTCGCTGTCGCCGGCGTCGCCAGCGTCTCCGGTGCACCGGTATCTGCACAAGCGGGGGGCGGTACGCAGAGCCGAACGCCGCGCCGCGCGGCGATGCGGCTGCCTGCAACTGACACCCTTCGGAGTGGTCGTACTTTTCTTGGAGCGATCCTTCTGGCCCTTGCCGGCGCAGCCATGGCAACGGTGGGGATTATCCGCTTCCGTCGGACACCGCAGCCAGCGCCGGGGCTATTTTCCCCATCGGAGATTCTTGAAATTTACCGGTTGTCGCTTACCTCGGCAGTTTGTCTTTCTTGGGCTTTTTTGACCTCACTCTCTGACCTTCTGGCTCCCATCTTCCTACCGGCAACGGCCGACACTTGGATTTGGACTAATTTCATTGCATGGGCCTGCCTGGTCGTAGCCCTTTATGCTGGTTCGCCCTTGGGTATTCCGGCGCAAATTGACGCAGCGAAACTGGAAAAGCTGTTTGCCGGAATCAGCCGTCTAGAGAATCTTGATAGCGGCGCGCCGGGGACCACAGCCGATGCAACAGGCCGGAATGGGAGCATTTGATCCATTATGCGTGTTTTAACTCAAAATGGAAAGGGCCGTGGAAAGGGCAAGGGGCCTGTTCCGGCCGCGCGCCGGTGCCCGGCAATCCGCGGTTCGGACGCTAAATGCATTGCGGCAGCCGGAGTATCCTTGGCGGAATTGGTGATCATTTCCCTCCGGGTATTGATTACAAGGGGGCCGGCAATTTTAGACTCCGTTGATATTCCCATGCGTAACAGCTTATTTCTAAAAAACAAAAATTCCGATATTCGCACTCAGGTCATGCCCCGATTTGGTCGCCTTCTGCGCCTTTTAATAGTACCTTTTTCCGTTGTTATTTTGTCTTGGTTCTTTTTGAGGATTTCCGAATGAAACGGGATAATCTTGGAAAATTTCCGGAGCAACAGCTTGTCAACCGCGGAAGTCACTGCGCGCTTATCGCAGCGGGGTTGCTGGCGATGTCAAGCGTCGTGCCGGCGGCTGCGGGCGAGTGGCGCACAGTGATAGCGTTGCTGATGTGGTCAGCTGGGCTGATCGCACTATCGGCGCCGCTGTCTTACATTGCGCTGACGATGCGCCGCATGCGAGCCTTGTGTGAATTATCCGCGCGAATTGATGCGCTTTCCAAAAAGATTGAAGAGAAGCTGACGCCGGAACGGGGAGACAAATAGGGCTTTTGAGGCGGCAGACCGGGCACGGCGCAACACGCCCGGCGGTGCGAGGCAGATTTCATGTCGCTGGCCGGTTTCCGATTGCCGCTTATGCACCCCTCAAAGGTGCGGCGCGTGTGTTTGTTATTAGGTGGGGGCGTGGCGCTGTCTTAAAACAGCAGCCGGAGGTATCGGCGGATCATCGCCGGTTGCGGCATACCATGGAAAATGAAGGTCGGCTTTTCAAGCCGCGCACCGATGCGGCGCTATTTGTTGAGCTGCCCGACGCATTGCCCGACCACTAACCACTGCTCATGGCGCATCCGCAGGCCCGTGTCGTTCCATACTCAAACACCTTGCCGTTGCGGGGCGCCATGCAGCGAATATGCGCAATACGCTCCGCTTGGACGGTTTTAGGGCAGAGCCGGGTATTTCCAATCCGGCCAATGCCCGGGGGCTCGCAAGCCGGAGATTTGCGGTAGAATGACACCACCATTATCGTTCTGATTGTGATGGGGAAAGCTGCATGGTTGCACTTGGTGAAAAACTTTGCCGCAACGACACAAGGCCGCAATACTGTCGCCGCAGCCGGAAAGACCGATTCGGGCGCTATGGCAAATCCCCTGCGGCCTCTGAGTCCTCTGTGCACTCTGTGGCTGGCAATTATCCCAAGGTCGGCGTGACGGGCGACGTCCCCAACGGCACAGCGGACAGGATATGGCAAGGCTGGCAGACGATGGAGGAACGGAATCCCTTTGGGAGCATCCAATGGCAGGCCTGACCGAAGGTTCGGATGAAGCGGGAGGCAGCCCGCGGACCGAAGCGCCGGCCGCCTCCTTGAGCCGGCGGCTTTGCCGGTGGGGGCCGATGGTCGGCTGGCTGGCGATATTTCTGCTGGCCGCGACAGTTGAGTCATGGCCGTTTACGTTCCAATCCCGATTCTGGTCGGTCCTTTGTACGCTTCCCCTGAACGTTCTACTTCCGCTGGGATATTTGGCCGGCCGGATCTATTTGGCGGGCAATAGCCGACTTTCCGCCTTGCCTGGAATATTATTACGGCTAAGGGTCACGTTGATTGCGGTTTTGCTGCTCGTTGCGCAATGGACATGGATGTTGACCATCAGAATCCCGCTCAACGAACGTTCGCTCGCATTGCAATACCGGGCCTGTTTATGGGGGCCGACCAGACAGGCGTACCTGATGCTGGCAGCCTACCGTCGAAAGCATGCCGGCGCATGGCCGCGGACTATCCGGCAATTCGTGGTCAGGCCGCCGATACCGGGCTTGCGGCAGGATACAATGGCTGTCAGTCCTTCGGGCCTTCACGTCAGTGGATCGGCCGCGATCTTGGAAATAAATCGGGAACGGGTTCGAATCATTTATACCGGTGCGGGCCTGCCGGCGGGAGATGCCGCAAACGTGCAGTTTCCCGTTCTGATTTCCTCCGTGGGTGCCGGGGCGGCCGGGTTTGTCGCATGCATGGCTGACGGGCATCTGTTTTGGATTAGCGGATCTTCCGAGGAGACAGTGCTCCGCCTTTGGAATTATTTCCGCCGGCGCGGCGGCATCGCCCCAATCCAATTTATCCATGGAAAATGAAGGTCATCGCCGCGGTTGTTTCCAATTGAGGCGGCGATAATTGGAGAGTATGATGCTTGGGGTTAAGCATTTGTTTTTGAGGCCGCTTTATGGTTGCGACCCATGAAATTCCGATCCCCGCCGGCATCGCAAAAAGGAACGGCGCAATTCGCCTGCTTGGTGCGGATGGCGTGTGGACTGGGGATGATGATGCGCGGTCAACCGCGAGCGGCGTTGGCCCCGCAGTTCAGGGCATATCGCTGACTTACGGTGGCGAATATTATTTTCTGCTGGGCTATTACAGAATCTAAGCAGGATCAAGCA
>JAKBBN010000057.1 GCA_021808485.1 Planctomycetota bacterium
TGATTCTGATCACATGAGAGTGCCGATGATGCATAATTTGCCATGAACAAAGCATACCATGCCAGCATCTATATGTCAAGTTGTTTACGGGACGGTACACTAGCGGCCGCCGGTTTGCCCCGGTTTAGCACGTTGGTCGCCTTTCCATTATCATTTGTGCCGTAATGCGGCGCGGTTGGTCCGCTCGAAATTGCCTGGCGGCAGGCGAAAAAAAGGGTTCTGGTGCATGGGTCTGGTTCGCGACAATATTCTCACCATGACAGGGTATATTCCGGGCGAGCAGCCTCTGGATACAGCGGTCATAAAGCTCAATACCAATGAAAATCCGTATCCTCCATCACCGCGGGCAATGGCCGCCGTTGCGGCGGTTACGCCTGAACAACTGCGGCGCTATCCCAGTCCGGACGCTCTTACGTTCCGCCGCGCGGCCGCAAAAATTCACGGCGTGTCACCGGATATGATAATGACCGCCAATGGCGGCGATGAACTCCTGGCCATGGTCTTTCGGGCCTGTGTTACCGATGGTCAGCCGGTGGCCTATCTTGACCCAAGCTATTCACTTTATCCGGTGCTGGCCCGGATGCAGGGGGCGGCCCCGGTGGTGCTGCGATACCGCATCTCCGGCGCAACATGGGATCTTCCGGAAGAAATTTTCAGGGTTAATGCCCGATTACTGCTGATCGTGAATCCCAATGCGCCCTCCGGCACGCTGATTGATCTGGAAACGCTTTCGCGCATTATTTCCAGTTTTTCCGGGCTGGTGCTGATTGATGAAGCCTATGTCAATTTCGCTCCGCACAGCGCTCTTCCATTGGTCGCGAAGTTTCCCAATCTGGTGCTCCTGCGGTCCATGTCCAAGGGATATGGTCTGGCCGGGCTGCGCTTTGGCTATGCCATAGCCCAGCCGCAAATTCTTGCGGAACTCCACAAAGTTCGCGACAGTTATCCGTGCGATGCAATCTCCATCGCCGCCGCTACCGCGGCGCTGGAAGATCAGGCGTATGCCCAAGGCGCCTGGGATCGCGTGAATACGGAACGCCGCAAGCTGACGGAGGAACTGTCCGCACTGTGTTTCAGTGTGCCGGAAAGCCATGCCAATTTTATTCTCGCCGGTATGCCCGGGGGGGCCGACGCCCGCGGCATATATGAACAGCTTAAACAGCGGAATATTCTGGTCCGGTATTTTGCCTTGCCGCAGCTTACCGATAAACTGCGCATCACCGTTGGAACCGCCGATCAGAACCGCTCCCTGATCGTCGCGTTGAAACAGATGGCGGGCCGTCCGGTGGAAATTCCCCGCTGACCGGCGGGGCCCCGTGGATACCGCCGGTTTTGCGGTTTCCGGAATTCAGCCGCCGGGGCCGGGAGCACAACCGACCAACAATGGATTGGAATATAAAATGGCAACATCACACCCAGCGCCCCGACGGGCCGTGTTAACCCGGAAAACCCACGAGACAGACATTAGACTCGAACTGAACCTGGACGGAACCGGTCGCGCGGAAATCAGCACCGGTGTGGGGTTTTTCGACCATATGCTGGACCATCTTGCCCGTCACAGCATGTGCGACCTTCTGGTGGCCGCCACAGGCGATCTGCACATTGATTCCCATCATACCGTGGAAGATGTGTCCCTAGTGCTGGGCAACGCGTTCAAAGAGGCCTTGGGTGACAAGCGCGGAATCAACCGATATGGCTGGGCTAGTGTGCCCATGGAAGATTCCTTGGCCAATGTGGCGCTGGATTTCTCCGGCCGGCCCGCATTTGTTTTTAACGTGGAATTTCCTGCGCCAAAAATCGGCGAATTTGATGTGGAACTTGTTCCGGAAGCGCTGCGGTCCCTGGCCAATACCGCCGGCATGAATTTGCATGTCAATGTACCCTACGGCGCCAACAGTCACCATATTGCCGAGGGCATCTTTAAGGCACTGGCCAAGGCCCTGCGGCAGGCGGCGGCAATTGACCCGCGCAACACCGGCATTCCCAGCACCAAAGGCGTGCTGTAGCAATTCATTTGTTCCGGCCGGATCGCCGTCAGCCAAGTTCCCGGTAGTATCGTCGCATCAGCTCCGCCCGTGACAACATGCCCAGCAGCGCCGGTGCTTTGCCCGGTACAATCGCATCGTCCAGCACAGCCATATGCGCCACTTCAAATTTTGAAAACATTGCCAGGGCAGCCTCCAGCGTATCGTGAAAATACAGCGGCGTTACATCGGATCGCAGCACCTCGGCGGCCAGCAGCAGCGGTGCGGCCTCCGGTTCCAGCAGCACCGTTTTCAGGTCGTTGATCGTCAACAGCCCCAGATAAGCGCCGCGCGCATCAAGTACCACAAAATCATCAATCTTGTCCGTGTGGCTGCGCTGCAGAATGGCGGAGAACGTTTCGTCCGGTCGGGCCGTCGCGGCGGGAATTAATTGCAATTGATCCACTCCCACGCGCTGCAGGGCGCTCATCCCCACGGCGGATCCCAGCCTGACACCAAGCCGCCTTAGCGGCAGCGTGTACAGGCTTTCGCCCACCAGCACCTGCTGAATGATCGTGGCGGCCACCGCGGCCAGCATGATCGGCAACATCACCGCGTAATTTCGGGTCAGTTCAAAGAGCAGCATGATCGCCGTCAGCGGCGCCTGTATCACCGCCGCGAGCATCGCTCCCATGCCCACCAGTGCATAGGTGCTTGGATTCGCCGAGGGCAGGTACGTATGCAGCATCACGCCCACCGCGCCGCCACCGGCCGCCCCGATAAACAGCGCCGGGGCAAACACACCGCCGGACCCGCCGGGCGCCAATGTAAAGGACGTCGCGAGAATTTTCAGGACGCAAATTGTAAGCAAAAACGCCAATGTCAGCTCGGCAACCCGGCCTCCGATCACATGCGCCCCCGTGTACCATGTCGGGTCAATCATGCGCAAAATGGTGGGATATCCGCCGCCGAATATCGGAATGTATCCCTGACTGAAGCGCAGCTTGAGAAAGGAATTGTTGTGGAAAAGCACCAGCAGCGCAATGCCGCACACGCCGGACAGGCCCGCCCCGATCGCCGGCATCCAGAAGCTGTTTATTTTTTCGGACCAGCGTTCCGCGGCATCTTCCACCAGCATGTAAAATCGCGTAAATGCCACCGAAAGCAATCCGCACAGTATCCCCAGCAGCAGATACCATGGCAGTTCGTGAAATGTAAACACCAGCCTTGGACCGGAGGAAGGCATCTGAAAAAGTCCGTGCAGGTTTCCACCGCCGGACAGCCCCACATACATCGTTGTCGAAATCACCGAACTGATGACGATGGGGATCAATGTCTTGGCGGAAAAATCACGCAACAGCACTTCCAAAGAAAAAATCAGTCCGGCGATCGGAGCGCCGAATACCGCGCTGATCCCCGCCGCCGCCCCGCAACCGATTAATATCGGAAGATTCCGGCGGCTTATTCCCGCGGAATTGCCCACAATCGATCCCACTGACGCCCCGATGACCGCAATCGGGGCTTCCGGCCCCGCCGAACCTCCCGTTCCGATTGTGATGCTGCTTCCCACCAGCGTTGTCAGTCCCAGGCTGGTTTTAAGTTTGCCCGTTCCGCGGCTTAGCGCGTGCAGCAGGCCGGACAGCCCGTGGAGCTTTTCTCTTTCCCGTCCCCACAGCCGCCGCCATGTCATCAGCAGTACACCGCCGGCGGCCGGAATCAGCGGCAGCAGCAGGTACAACGCCGGCTGCGTGGTGGCATGCGAGGTCAGCACCAGCGGGGTGTAGATTCCGCGATGAAAAAACAGCACGGTCTGTTCAAACAGCCATGTAGCCCATCCGGTGGTCAATCCCACCGCTGCCGCGAGTACCACCAGAATGGACTGCTCCCGGATGCCCCAGATCGCCAGTCGCTGCAGGGCGCGCAGACGCCATGTCACGATCATTGCGGCAAGCGGTTTTAAATTGACCTTCGGCTTAATCAACAGTGGCTCACCTTTAACCGATGCATTCACCGGGGCTATCCTACAAAAAGAACCGGACTTCCGCATCCATCCTGCCCGGATAATAATAAGGCGCATCGTCATCGTTTTTCGGCTAGAATTCATTGCTCCGGAATTTGCATGACATTGCGGTCATCATTGCCGGAAGGCGGCTTGCACGGACAATGGGTTCCTGTGGTTGCCGGGAGATCGGTCCGCCGGGCGATGCGGCCGGTTTCCGATATTTGGAGATTGCTTCACGCTATGGACCATTTCACCTACCGCGACGGCGCACTTTTTTGCCAGGATGTACCGGTTGAACAAATTGTTTCCGCCGTTGGAAGTCCTGTTTACATTTACAGCAAAGCCACGTTGTTGACCCATTACCGGCGAATCGCCGAAGCCTTTGCTTCCCTGCATCCGCTGATATGCTATTCCATCAAATCCTGCGGCAATCTGGCCGTCCTTCGCGAACTGCGCGCCGCCGGCAGCGGGTTTGACGTTGTTTCCGGCGGCGAACTTTACCGCGCACTGAAAGCCGGCGCCGCTCCGGGAAACATCGTGTTTGCCGGTGTGGGCAAAACGGATACGGAAATCATTGAGGCTCTGCAGGCCGGCATCGGATGGTTCAACATCGAAAGTGAGGAGGAGTTCTGGAATCTTGACCGGCTCGCCGGGCAGGCCGGCGCCCATGCCCGCGGCGCTTTACGCGTCAATCCGGATGTGGCCAGCCATGGCACACACGCCAAAACCCTTACCGGCAAAAAGGAAACCAAATTCGGCGTGGATATCGACCGCGCCATGGATTTTTATATCGCCGCCTCGCATGCCAAACGCGCCCGCCTTTCCGCCATGCACCTGCACATCGGATCGCCGATCAAATCCACCGGGCCGTACGTGGATGCAATCACCAAAGCGCTTAAATTAATCGATGATCTGGCCGCACGCGGCATTATCATCGACACACTGGATATCGGCGGCGGTTTCGCGGCTTTTTACGAGGGCGACGAAGCTCCCTCCGCCGGTGAATATGCGCAGGCGATTATTCCGCTTCTGGTCGGCCGCAAACTGAAGATTATCCTCGAACCCGGCCGAAGCATTTCCTGCAATGCCGGAATCCTGGTCACCCGGGTGGTGTACACCAAGACCGGCGGCAGCAAAAACTTTGTGATCGTGGATGCCGCCATGAATGATCTCATACGCCCCACCCTTTATGAGAGTTATCATTTCATCTGGCCGGTGTTGCCGGGGGGCGATCTGATGCCGGCGGGCCGCGGCAGTTCCCTGCGCACCGCGGGCGATTGCAAGGTGGATGTGGTGGGCCCCGTATGCGAAAGCGGCGATTACCTTGCCCGCGACCGCTGGCTGCCGCGCGTCAAACGCGGCGATCTTCTGGCGGTGTTTTCCGCCGGGGCGTATGGCTTTGCCATGAGCAGCCAATACAATGCCCGGCCGCGCGCCGCCGAAGTGCTCGTGGACGGTAAAAACTGGGCCATCGTCCGCCGCCGGGAAACCTACGCTGATCTTGTCGCCGGGGAAGAATAATTCGGTGGAACAATATGCCGGAGTTCCATTGGTGACCGCCAGATATATTGATTCTGTTCCGATGCTGCGAAAACAGTGGCGCCTGCGCGGTTATATCTGGCAGGCCGGACCGTTCGCCGACGCGTCGCAGGCTGATCTGATTGTCGGTTATCTTGCCTCCCAGCCCCGCGATGCCGACGTCGCCTATGTCGGCCGTCTGCCGGACAGCCGCATTCTGCTGGCCTCAAAATCAAACGACCCGCCGGTATTGCCCATGTCCACGGCGATATTTATTCAGCCGTGGAAAGTGCAGCTTTACAATGACGTGGAAAATTCGGTTCCGCTGGCCGTTCTGGACGGCGCCGGGCGTTATTTTCAACTCGAATCCTTCGGGCAACTGCTGGATGCGCCGTTTCCGGACCTGCCGGAGCAACCGGATACGCCGCATCAACCGGTAATCTGTGAATTTCTCATTGCTTTAACCGCCGGTGGGCTGCGGATATGTCCGGATTAGCCGCCCGCGGATCACAACGGGGCGGTCGTCCTGAAAAAATAAAAAAAGCCGTGTGGAGGAGGGTATATCCACACGGCCTGGCGGAGGAGGAAACGAGATCGGAAATGCATGGGGCAGATCAATCAGACACAGGCCCCCAATTTGTGCGTAAGCTTCCTGGTCTGCACCATGCACCTAATTGTCAAAAAAGCTGAGGCTTGTGACGATTCTTCTGCTCCTGTCTTCCCGGCAACCCGCCGGTCAATCCTGCCTCTGTCTGCCTCTTGCATCATCACCTTGATGCCTCAGCTCACACCCTTCTACTAATGCAACTCACGTGCCAAATTAAAAAAATAAAATTATGCCGGGTTGGGGCGGATAAATGTCGGAACCAATCCATTTTTGAACGGATTTTCCTTCTCCTCGCCTCAATATTTCCCGAATTGTGGTTGAAACGCGCGCTTTTTGTTATCCGGACTGCCGCAGAATTGGGATGCGACTTGATTCGCTGCCTAGTGGATAATCATTTTGAGTTGATTCCGTGGACGGCTTCATTGCGATTCGCCCGCCCGTCGCCGCCGGCTTCCGCCAATTCCCGCCCGTCGGACCGGCGAATATCGGCCACATGAAAATCGACGCTGCGCCGCCCGTTGAAATCGTTCAAATGCGGTTCAACCACGACATCGAGTTCCATTCCCGCGGTCAGTGCCGGCGCCAGACTTCCCATTTGAAATGCCACCGCCCGCACGGTCTGCCGGCCAAGTGTTATTTGCAATTGCAGATGGCTGCCCGAAGATCCCATCCGGCGCGGCGAACCGATCAATCGTGACTGCGAAATCAGAAATTTCGGTCGCGGATTGCCGCAGCCGAACGGCGCCATATTTTCCAGCTCGCACACCGCCTGAATGTTGACGTCGGCCTCCGTCAAACCTCCATCAAGTTCGATGGCCGCGTGCCGATGCGAATCACCGGCGCGGCCGGCGGCGAAACGGCACATTCGCCGCCGAAACTCTTCCAGATTTTTCATTTCCAGCCGCACGCCGGCCGCCGCCGCATGTCCGCCCCCGCTGATCAGCAAATCGCGGCAGGACTCAATCGCTTCGTGCAGCGGAATGCCTTTGATGCTCCGTCCGGATCCCACCGCCTGATTTCCTTCCTGGGTAAGAATAAACGCGGGCCGGTTGAACTTGTCCACCATGCGGGCCGCAACGATTCCCACCACGCCCGCATGCCATTGACGGTCGCACAACACGATCACGGCGTCCTGCCCAGCGGAATCTTCCACCAGCTTCATCGCCGCGGCGGTCATTTTCCTTTCGGTATTTTGACGATCCAGGTTTTGATTTTCCAGGTATTCGGCCAATTCCCCGGCACGCGATTCATCATCGGTTGTCAGCAGTTCCACCGCTTCAGCCGCGTGATCCATTCGCCCGGCAGCATTCAGCCGGGGCGCCAGACGGTATCCTACCGCCGGGCTGTCTATCGGCACGTTGTTAAGCCTGGCTGCCGTGATCAATGCGCGAATTCCCGGCAAAGAACATCGCGGCAGGTGAGCGAGGCCGAAGCGCGCCAACAGGCGGTTCTCTCCATGCAACGGCACAACATCCGCGATTGTCGCCAGCGCGACAAGTGCGGAGAACTCCACCATCAATTTTCGGTACACATCGCTGAGCCGCGGCGAATTGCACAGCTTGGCCGCAATTGCCCAGGCCAGCTTGTAGGCCACGCCCGCGCCGCACAAATCCCTGTTCGCCCGGCCGGTGGTGTCCAGACCCGGATGTACCAGTACATTGGCCGGCGGAAGTTCCGGGCCTATTGCGTGATGATCCGTTACCACCACATCCATGCCGTCCGCACGCGCCTGTCGAACCGGCTCCACCGCCGTAATGCCGCAGTCCACGCTTATCAGCAGTTTCGTGCCGCCGTCGGCCAGGTGCTTGAGTGCCTTGCATGAAAGCCCGTAACCCTCCTCCACACGGTGGGGAACATATATGCCAAAATCAGCCCCGGCGGTTTTAAACAGCCGCCACAGCATGGCCGTTCCGGTGATGCCGTCCACATCGTAATCGCCGTAAATCGTGATCTTTTCCCGTTTGCCTATGGCCGCGGCGATCCTTTCCGCCGCCGCGGACATGCCGGGAATTGTTTCCGGCGGCTGCAGATTCTTGAATTCCGGCTGAATAAATGACCGCGCGGCGGAAATATCCCTGATATTTCGCGCCAGCAGCAAGCGGGCCGTGAGCGGGTGACAGTTCAGCGCACAGGCCATTTCACTGATATCGCCGCTTGAAGGCGTTTCGGCCGGCATGATCCATCGCCGTTTCCTGTAACTCACTGCTTCCGTGCCGTGCATCATCCCTGTCAATCCTGCAATGCAAAACGCCTCGCAACCGGTGTTTTTCCGGTTGCTTCAGCCTGCTGCCGCCGCCGTGGCCGCGGCATCGTTTGATGCCACCAGAACCGTTCCAGATTGCCGTACAAAATGAACGGCGTTTGCAAACAACTCGCTGCCGTCCGCAGTCGATTCGCTGCGATTCCGTGTCCAATCCGGCCCCAGATATGTTTCGGTAAATCGTTCCGGGTGAGGCATCAAACCGAATACGCGGCCGGTTACGTCACATATGCCGGCGATGGCGTCGGTGCTTCCATTGGGGTTTTCGGGGAATTGCGCCGCCGGGTTGCCGGCCGTATCCACGTAGCGCAGCACAATCTGATCGTTGTGTTTCAACGCATCCAGTATCCCGGCAGACCGTACCATAAAGCGCCCTTCACCATGGGCAATCGGCAGTCGCACCGTTTTTCCCGGTGCAATCCATTTGCACACGCCGGAGTAACTTTGCAGGCGAACCCAGCGATCTTCAAACCTTGCGTGGGAATTGTGGGTTAATGTACCGGTAAACAGGTCCCCGGATGGTAACTGAGGCATGGGGCCCGGCAGCAGCCCCGCCTTTACCAGTATCTGAAATCCATTGCATATACCGATAATTAATTTTCCATCCGCTACCCATTGCTCCAGCGGCCGTTTCAAATGATGAATCAATTGATTGGCGAATATTTTTCCACTGGCAATGTCATCGCCGTACGAAAACCCGCCCGCAAGCGCCAGAATCTGGTGATGATCCAACTCTCCGGGGTTATCCATCAGCCGGTTGATATGCACCGTGCTCACGGCCGCCCCTGCCTGCTCAAATGCCCACGCCAACTCCCGGTCGCAATTGGTGCCCGCGGTTCGGGGTATTAAAACGCTTACTTTTGATGATGCCATGTCCAACCCTTTTTCTGCTGCGCCCATTATAGTTTTTTCTCCGGATTTTGCGCACGGGCGGCCGGAATTCGTTGACTGGCATTTTACATGATGCCCGAACATGTTGCCGGAGAATCAGCCGTCCCGCCGTGCCGCGGCCATCGTTACGCCATTCTTCCACCTTGGCTTGTTTGACGCCGGCGTCGCCGGGAGGTACATTCCTGCGAATCAAGTTTCACTCTCAATCAGCATGTGTCCGTTGTCCGTGTGACAAAACAACGCCGCTCCGGGCGGGTAAGAAAGAGGATCTTATATGGCCAGATGCAGTGCCTGCGGCAGAATAATGTTGGGCGGAATTCGCATTGATGGTTATCGTTACTGCACCCAAAGATGCCGCAAATCGCACGCGCTGATCAGCGTCAGCGACATGATTGAACCGGATGTAATAAATGCTTTTGCAACCCAGATTCATTCCGGTCCGTGTCCGAAATGCAAAGGCTCGGGGCCGGTGGATATTCACAAGCACTATCAAATCTGGTCGGCATTGGTGATGACGCGATGGTCCAGCCGGTCGCAGGTCAGTTGCCGTCGTTGCGCGTTAAAATCGCAGGCGGGCGGCCTGGTGAGTACGCTGCTTTTGGGCTGGTGGGGATTTCCGTGGGGTCTTATTTTCACGCCGGTGCAAATATGCCGCAACATTACCGCGATGGTGCGCCCGCCCAATCCGGCCGCACCTTCCGATAGCCTCAAGCGATTGGCAAAACTGCAGTTAGCCAGTCGGGTGTCATCGCCCGCATCGCCGCGCCAGCCGTAGACCGCCGGACATTCAATTGCGCGAAATGTTATATGGCGCGCCGCCTCTGCAGCAGCAATAAAGGAGCTGCCGCGGCCATCAGCATTAGCGCGGCCGGTTCCGGTACGGAGGAGGCCAGGGTAAGTCCAAGCAGACTGTTGGGTTGATCGATACTCATCCAGTTAAATGCGGAGGAATTCATCTGGCTAAGATCCGCCGATGCGCTTGGCTCAAAGAAGTTCATGCCCAAATCGCCATCCAGCGTCATGGTTTTCAGCGTGGTTGGGTCGGTCACCGTCACGTCCTGCACCAGAACCGGAGCACTGTCAAAGGTGATCGTGGTTCCCTCCATTGTCTGCAAGGACAGCGTATTCAGAAAAAAGCCGGCCGCGGTGACGGTACTTCCGCCGGCGCCGGATACCGCCAGTGTGAACTGATTCGCCAGCGGTTTGCCCGTAGCCGATGAAATCAACGACGGATTGCTGGTTCCATATGTGCCCGCAGCGTAGGCCACCCCCAATTTTCCCGCCATCGCCTGTGAAATAAATGATGCCACCGCCCCGGTATCCAGCAAAAAGCTGCCCGTGGCGCTTTGCCCGTTAAATCCTATTGTTACGCCGGGCGGGCTGTTGGTGGTCGGTGTTCCATTAAAAGCCGCCACCGGGTTGGCGCCGATAAACGGGTTGTCCGCGAGCGTCGGTCCGGTTGCGCCGGTCGGCGTCACGGATGTAAACTGCGCAAATGAGGCGTAGCTCAACTGTACGTGATACTGCATGGGCACAATGCCGGGATTCGTATTGATTTGGGTGGGGTTGTAGTGCGTGCCCGGGCTGTAAATATAGGTCTGTGTTTCACCGGGATTGGTTAAACTGCTTATGTTGTTCGCAGGCGCAATATCCATTTCCGTCACGTTCCCCTGCATCACCGGGGCGCCCATGATGTCAATGGAACCGGTGAGCTGGCTTAACGGATTGGCCGTTTCACTTAATTCCATTTGCACCGGCCCGATCGTATTGCCGAATGCCGACACCGGCGGCGGAGTGCCGCCCAAGGTCTGATCCGTATTGATGCTGAATGGCGCGGTCGCCACATAATAAGGTGTGGATACGTAATACGGGTTCGTCCCGCCAATGGCCACATCATTAAATACAACCGGTGATGAACTCGATCCGACTGTCGTGCTCTGGTTAACACCCAAACCGGTCCATGTGCTTTGGGATAGCAGAATTCCGCTGGTCCCGGAGTCCAGGAAAGCCTGAATTGTGTAATATCCACCCGATGTCGTCAGTTCTGTTCCACTCGCTGCCGACGTGCGAATCACTGCATTTATCTGCGGTTGATCCGCCGCGACCGGCAGGACGCCTTGTATGCTAATGGTGCTGGAAAACGCGGCCGCCGGCAGGGCGACGGCAAATAATCCGGCCGTTATCGGAAGTGCCGCGTGCCATGCCGCAAATCGAGATTTGTTGATGGATTTCATCGTTTTCTCCGCAATGCCAAAAATCAGGTGCAAGCGCAAATTAACTGACACTATATCTTACAGCCACGGCCTCGGGTTCGGATACGGGAGGGCGGTTTTATTTGACAAAATATTGTTAAATTTAAACAGTGTCCCCGTAAGCAGTTAATTATCGGACGCGTATCCGAGCGCATTTGACACATCGAAGATGGATAACCGATGCGGGCCGCCCGGATCAACCGCCGCAACGCGCGATTAACTTCAGGAAACACTGCCGCAGGAAGATCGTCCGTCGAAGCGCAACGGCTCTTGAACGGTTTTTCCGGTTACTGGCCGTTCGGGAAGAACCAGCGGACCACCGGCTGTTCCATGGCCACATCCGCGGTCACCGTTCCAGCGCCTTGACCCACCTGCGGCACATTGTTGTATTCAGCGGCGGAAACCCATTCCACATGGCCGTCCCAGAAGGCGATATTGCCGCCGCCGTTATGGCGCGATGTAAGCTTGTCCGTCGGGTTAAATGCCGGCGGGTCGAGCACTTCATCATTAAACGAAGATTTAGTGGCGGACTCCTCAATAAAGACGCAAAACTTCGTATTGGTTATTGCCGCGGACCGCAGTGGATAGCCCCATGGAGTGGCCGGCGTGCCATCCGAATTTTTTCCAAAGATGGTTGTCAGCGTGCCGGCTTGCGAGTTTAACAGCGAATTGACGGAATAACTCCAATATCCGCCGCCGCCCTGCGGTCCTACGCGCACGGTCTGCCAGTTTCCGGCCATAGTCAAGGCACTGGGGCTTGATCGATTGCCGATATCCGCCGGACACATGAATACCCTGGCAAAAGAGTTGACCGCGGGATTAAGACTGGTCGCCACAGCGCCGGCAATCTGGCCGTTGCCCGTACCGGTTCCCGTTCCTGTCACATTTGCCGTGTACTGCGCCATCGGCGTTTTGCTCAAAAACGGATAAAGCGCGCCAAATGGCAATTTCCAATCCTGCGTGTTGTTCCAAATTTGGGTGGTGGCCGCAATCTGCGGATCTGAATTTCCCCCGCCCGTATAAGGCGGATATTTCGCCGGATGGGGAAAAAGGATTCCATTAAGCGGGAACATGCCGTCATTGGTATTCACATACATTTGAAGCGTTATCACCAATTGGCGTTCATTGCTCGAACAGACCACTGATTCCGCATCACGCTTTGCCGAGGCCAGCGCGGGCAGCAGCAGTGAAATAAGCAGCGCAATAATAGATATCACCACCAGCAGTTCAATGAGTGTAAAGCCGATGCGCGACGGTCCGCTCTTTTTTCCCGAGCGGGCCGATGCCCCGGAAGTCAAATGTGCAAAACGCAATGTGTCACCCTTTATCATGTTCATACAACTCTCCATAAAGCCCCGCTGACTTTGCCCGCTCATCCGCCATCCAAAATTTTGGGCCGTCCTGTTGGCAGGCGACCGCCCAAATGCCGCCTCCCTTATCTACTCCCAACTCTCCCTGTCGGTTACCAAAAACTGTCCCTGCCTTGCAATTCTAACGCGGTGATACTTGCTTTGATGCAAAAACTTTAATTCGATTGGCTGAAAATCGTGCAATTTTTGTTTATGGGGCCTGCAATAATTATAGTATTCACGCAAACGTGAATAACCCGGCGTGATAACTACTTCCAGCGGCATTGCAAACTCACCGGCCTGCTCGCCGCCGCGGCTCCGCAGTTCGGCGATCCATACTTTCCCGCACTATTTAGATTGGACGCAGGTTGGACGAATGTTACGACAGTAAGTAACCTTAGCTTGTAAGAGATTTCTGCCGCCGGGGTGGCGTTACCCGTCCGCACTTTGTATTAATGGAAACAGCATGGCTCAATTGCAGCCTGACAGGCAATCGCAGGATACCCCAATACCCTTGGCAGATCATGCTTCGCACGGTTTCCTGTGGCTGATGATTCCCAACCTCTTTTCCAAAGCCTCCGGTTTCCTGGGGCAATTGGTCCTGGCCCGCCTGCTGGCGCCGCGCGATTTCGGGCTCGTCGCACTGGCTTATTCAATTGCGGCGATCCCTAAACTTCTGCGTGATAACGGCCTGCTTCAAGTGCTGGTGGGAAAGCAGGATAAAATTGACCGCTGGGTATCGTCCGTTTTCTGGTTTGATCTGATTCTTGGCGCCCTCGCCGCACTTGCACTTGCCGCCGCAGCGCCATTTTGCAGCAGCTATTTTCATCAGCCGCCGCTGACCGGGCTTGTTTTGCTGGTGGCGGCGGGCATTCTGATCAATGCCCTGTCTTCCGTTCCCATGGCACAGCTCTATGTAAAACTGGAATTTCGTAAAATTGCCACGGCCGGTCTGCAATACAACCTCGGCGTTCTGATTTTAACGGTGATTTTGGCATTCATGGGATTCGGCCCTTACAGCCTGCTCATACCATTGCCCATATTCTCCGCAATCCGCTTCATCGTGTTGTGGCGATGGGCGTCACCGCGTATTCACAAGCGACTGGGATTGAATCGCTGGAATGCGCTGATTAAAGATGCGTTTCCGCTGGCTCTTGGAGTGCTTTTGTTCGCCGTCCAAACCGCAATTCCCAGCATCGCCCTTGGACGTATGCAGTCCGTGGCCCAGGCCGGCATTTATTATTTCGGTTGGAACCTCTCCACCCAGGCTCTGCAAATACTCAGCTTTAATATCATGCAGGTGTTGCTGCCCGTATTATCCAATCTGAATCACGACCTGCCCCGGCAGGCCGCGGCCTTGCTGCGCGTTCTAAAAATGCTCGTATTTGTTTCCGCGCCCGCCTGTGCGGTGGTCGCAGTTCTGGCGGGACCGGCCGTGATCAGCATATTTGGCCCCAAATGGGGCGAATCCGCGGAGGTATTGGCTATTCTTTCAATCGGCACGCCGTTTGCCGTTCTGCTAAATCCGCTGATCAGCTATCTGCAATCTCGCCGCCGTTATACGTTTTCGATGTATCTGACGCTGGCCATGCTCATGGTCGGGGTGCCGATGATTCTTATCGGCAGCGCATGGCAGGGGGCCCTTCTGGTGGCGGTCGCGGTAACGCTGCAGGCCGTCATATGTGTTCCGCCCATGATCTATCTTTCCATCCGCGACGCACGCGGCACCATCCGCGACGTTCTTGCCGTCTTTGTCCCATTTCTCCCCTTATCCGCCATGGGCATTCTGCCGATTGTGCTGCTGAATTACTGGTTTCCGGCACTCACCGCGCACCATCTTGGCGACGTTTTTGTTGGGTCGGTGCTGGAGGGTGTCATCTATTTTGGACTTAGTCCGTGGCTCTGCCCCGGTGAGTCATCGGAGTTGTGGCGCCGCGGTGTGCAGCTTATCCGGAGAATTACCCGCACAGCTGCCTGATGCTGCAATTTCACCGGCGGCGTCACCCGCACGCTTGCCACACTGCCGGGTATTTCGTCTTATCCCTTGTTCACTGGTATTGTACCGGCCTGGGCCGGCATTTGACGTGACCAAAAAAGATATTTATTATTCCTTTTACGACATTGCGGAATTTGCGGCCGGTGTAAAACGCCTGGTGCATACACCGCCCGCGTGTCGCGTGGAAGCACAATTTTGAGTCCTTCACATGCCTAAAAAAAGCACAGTTGATGCGGAACTCTTCCGGTATTTCCCCGTCTCCAGCCAGATCATGCAACTGGGACTTTATGTGACCGGCATCGGCACACAGTCAAACCGGCCGTCCGAGGCGCCCCGCGCCAAAGGCCATCCGGACCTTTACTGGTTCACCTGGGAAAAGGGACGCGTCCTGCCCGAATATCAGATGGTGTACGTCACCGCGGGCAGCGGTGAATTTGAATCCCGGCCGACCGGTTTGGTGAGCGTGGAACCGGGAACCGCGTTATTTCTGTTGCCCGATGTGTGGCACAGATATCACGCCAAGGCCGGCTGTGTGTGGAGCTGCATCTGGATGTCATTTAACGGGGAAATTCCGCATCGCTGGCAGCGGGCCGGAATTCTTACGCCGGAAAGTGCGGTTCGCAGGGTTGCGGATGCGGACCATTTCGGCTCCCAATTCGCCTCCCTCGCCGTCCGCACTCTGCAGGCCCCTTCGCAGGATATGCTGGCCATTTCCCTGTCCGCCCTGCAACTCATGGCATTGGCGGTTGAACGCACGGCCGCAGCCGCGCCGCCGGCGCCAAAGGAACTGGCCCCGCCGCGCACGGATTCGCTGCAGGACCGCCTGGTGGCCCGGGCGGTGGATTTGATCTGGAGTCACAGCCACCAGATGATCTCGGTGGGGCTGGTGGCGCGCAATCTGGGCCTTGCGCGCCGCACCTTTGAACGACGATTTCTTAAAGCCAGGCAGCATACCGCGCTGCAGGAAATCCTGAATTGCCGGCTCCGCCGGGCGGAAATCATGCTGCGCAACACCCACCTGCCCATGAAACACATTGCCCGGGCCGCCGGCTTCACATCCGCCACCCACCTGGCGCGAACCTTTCGTGATCGCCGCGGTATGACCCCGGGTGAATTCCGCCGTAATATGCCGCCGTCCGGCGAAGATCAGATGGATTGATCCGGCCAGCCGCCGCCTGATCGCGCCCGTTTCCCGGTTTTTCGGACGTGAAACTTCCGGCTCCGGCGGAGTTGTTGAATCCCGGTCGCCGGCGGTCGATTGGTAGCCGCCGCATCCGAACGTATACTGGTGTTGTAATGCCGGTGTTTCTGCACAATTTCCTTTCCCGTCTGGCCACCTATTCATGGTGGGTGGTGGCCATTGAATTGCTGCTCATCGGCGTGGTGGTTTACAGCGTGCTGGAATTCCTGCGCGGCACCCGCGGCGCCCGGCTCATCAAGGGAACCGCATTATTTCTGATCATTGCCTATACCGTCATCAAGCTTGGCGGAGACAAACTGGTCCGTGTGGAATTTCTATTCAGCCGGTTGCTGGTGTTCACCACGTTCGCCATAGTGGTGGTGTTTCAGCCGGAACTCCGCCGCGCCCTCATGCGGCTGGGGGAGGCCCGCCTGTTCAGACCGGGCGGTTCCACTTCCCGCCGCCTGATCGACTGCCTGTGCGCGACGGCGGAATATTGCTCGCGCAATCGTATCGGCGCCTTGATCGCCGTTGAACGGGAAGTGGGCCTTGGGGCATTGATTGAAAACGGCACATCGGTAAATGCCGATGTCACCGCGGAACTGCTGAATACCATTTTCTGGCCGGGGTCCATATTGCATGACATGGGCGTGGTTATCCGGGAAGGCCGCATCGCCGCCGCCGGCGTGCAATTTCCGCTGGCGGAAGTCGGCGAGCTGAGCCAGGAAATGGGGTCGCGCCATCGCGCCGGTCTGGGACTGTCCCAGGAATCGGATGCGGTGGTGATTATCATCAGTGAGGAAACCGGCGCGATCAGCCTCGCCGAGCGCGGCCGGCTTGTCCGCGGTGTTACGCTGGAAGACCTGCGTAACTTCCTGGCGGAAGCACTGCGGAAAAACGAATCCACGCTGCTTCGTCGGCCGGCCGCCTGAAACGTGCATGGTTACCGTCAAGTTACTCAGGAATGTTTTCCCATGACCCGTAAAACTTCCCGCATCATGGACCGTCTGAAGGTGCTTCCGCTGACATTGCTCCTTTCCGTGCTGCTTTGGCTTTATGCCGACGCCAACCTGACCTCCACCGAAAACGATCTGCCGATTCATATCGCCGTTATCGCCGCCCCGGATGCCGGCTCACGCACCGTACAACTCGCCCGGCCCGTCGGAGGGGATTTTCAGATTTCCATTCAAGGCCCGCGAAACCGGGTGCAGCGCGTCCGCCAGCAGTGCGAAGGACGTGCCGTGTTCACCACGGATGATTTGAGCAATCTGGTTTATGTCGTGCGCCATCCCGGTCGGCTGGCGATCGGCCGGCACGACAGTCTGGATGCGGTGAAGGTATTCAACAGCCTGCCTTTCTTCCGGCAGCGCCGCATCAATGTCATCAGCGTCAAGCCGGCCAGGCTGCAATTAAACGTTGATGAAATGGTGGCCGCCGTTCGCCCCATTGATTTCCGCCAGCTTCGCGGTGTCCCGGTAACCGTCTCGCCGCCGACAGCCAAAGTGGTTCTGCCGCGCAGCCTGCTGGCCAGCATCGGCGGGAAAAGCCAGATCCGCGTGATCGCCCATCCGCTGGTGGATCCTACGACGCTGCCTCCCAACACCCGTCAAACCATTCAGGCGCAGCTGGTGGCGCATTACCCCGGTACGCCCAGCAACCAGGTTACCGTTTTTCCATCCACCGCCACCGTCACGCTTAATATTCCCGCCCAACCGCGTAAAAAACTTTTTATCGGCATTGTCCCAGTCTGGGTCAGCGGGCCGCCCTGGCTGCTCAGCCGGTACACCATTACCACCAGGCCGACGACCGTCAATGTCACCGTCAGCGGCAGCGCGCATCAACTGGCGCTGCTGCGGACGAATGAAATCAAGGGTAATGCCGCCCCCGTCCGCAGGCGCGTTATCGCCATGCTTCACATCACCGCCACGTGGCAACCCGCGGATGCATTCGTCCGCCGCCGTATCCACTATCGTCTGCCCGCGGGCATCAGCCTTATTGACGGCCCGCGTCATATTTTATGCCGCATTGTCAATCGCACGGCCGCGGCAACCACCGCACCTTTGCAGGCGTCCGGCGCAAATTCGCAACCCGCCGCCGCTGCCGCGACATATCCGGATACGACCACAAACAGCTCCCCCGACAGGTGATTTAGCCGCGGCTGCGGCGTGATGCGGTACGCAACCAGCCACCATGTTTAGACGGCCTGTCGTGAGGTTCGCTACGGGAGCCTTGGCCGACAGTCAAAATCCAACCGCTTGAATTGGCAATGATGCCGCGGTGCATAAAATGTGAGATAAAAAGATGGATAAAATAGCTTTCGATCTCGGACCGCAGGACCAACTGAGTTATTTGACTGCCTCATACTCGTTCTACCGCGGGGGCGCGATGCGTTATTATTTCCGCCGTCTTTTGTTTATCGGCAGTCTCGCTGGCGTTCTCCGGCTGATCGTGCACGGCGTGGAGGTAGCGCCGTTGGCATTTGTCGCTGGCGTGATAATTTGGGTCCCGTCCTGGGGTCGGCGGCTGAGCCGTGCTATGGCGCGGGCCGCGACCCGTTCCCGTATTCAGTCGTTGGGCGGCTTTTCAGATGCCCGGTGGACTGCAAACCGGGGATTTGTGGTAGGATGATGCCACCATTATCGTTCTGATTGTGATTGGGAAAGCCGCATGGTTGCACTGGGCGAAAAACTTTGCCGCAACGACACAAAGCCGCAATGCGGTTGCCGCAGCCGGAAAGACCGATTCGGGCGCTATGGCAATTCCTCTGCGGCCTCTGAGTCCTCTGTGATCTCTGTGGCTGGCAATTATCCCAACGGCGGATTGACGGGCAATATTCCGAATGGGACGACGGATTATATCTGGCAGGGCTGGCAGACGATGGAGGAACGGAATCCCTTCGGCGGCAGCGGTTCCACTGATACGCCGATAAAACAATTCGTCTGGGGAACTTACATTGACGAATGCCTGCAGATTAACCTGCTCTCCGTCGGCGGCATCGCTGGGGATCTTTTCAAGATGGGCAGGGCGCTTATCGAGGCGCGCAGGGCTATCCAGGCGCTGCGAGATTTCGCCGCCGCAGGGCCACTGTTTGAGTCGGCGTTGGGGGATGCAAAGGGAGCATTTTGTATCAGCGGCGCGCTCGGCGCTACCGAAGCGTCAAGCTTCGCTGCGGTGCCGATACAGGCGGCGGCGTCGGCGCTGACGTCTTATGCCATATTCGGGAATCAGGCTGAGGCACTCTCGACTGCATTAAACTCGGCATTGAAGCAATTGTTGAACGGAGGTATACGCGGTGCCGGTACCGCATACGAGATCATTTCGACGATGGAAAAGGTATTGAACGCGGCCTACGCAGGATCTGGCGGGCTCCCAAAATATATAACTGGGCTAAGCCGACGAGAATACGCCGCCAGGCTGGCACATGCGCTCCGGCAATACAACGCTGCAATGGCCCATTGTAGATGTAGATGCGGGGCAAATGGTCGTGAGTAAAGGATGTTTGTGTGGACCTTTTGATCGAAAGTGCGCGTTGTGGCCCCGCCTTTGGGGTGTTTCGTGCGATTATAGGGGCGGTTGCACCTATTGGGGGCGTATCTGCTGGCGGAGATTTGAATAGGATCCTCTGGCCGCTTTTTTACATTCTCGCTGCTGCGGTTGTCGTTGCATTTGCATTCAGTGTCGTGGCTCCGCTGCGCCGGGTAGCCTCACGATGTCAACAGAAATACCCCTGGATATTCGTCGCAGCGATGTTCGCGCTTTACTCAATTATGTTGCCGCCGCTTCTGCTGGGGTTGCTTTTTGCCCAATCAGGCGCACACCTGTCGCTTCTAATCGACGGGCAATGGCGCCAGCTTTTTCGACTGCTTTTTTTTGCGAACGGCCATTTCAGCCATTTCGCGATCGTCTTGGTTGTCGTTTGGGTTGGCCTGCAAGTGGGGTGTGCCTGGGTTATATGGATGGTTTTGCCGTTGGGGCGGAACAGGCTCCCGTTGGCGGCTCAGAGGCTCATCTATAAGATAGCATTTCGAAAAAAACCGAGGTGATCCGTGCGAGTGGATTAATGAACCGGTCCAGCCGATTTTAGGGCGACTAATTTTGATGACAAGTGAAGATCGGAGGGACTGCAATGATATTGATGAAGTAAAATATGTGGATGATTGATGATAATTTTGTTTGCATGTTCACGTTTACGGCGTATTTGACGCGGCATGCGCGCCGTCGGCGATTACTCTCGTTGCGGAGTGTTGCGATGAGCGTGTGCGCGGCGAGAGATTTACGTCGCTTGCGAACAATGATTTCCGGAACCACAAGGCATAGATCATTGTGAAAGCCACGCCGACGGACCCTGGTTTCGATCTGCGCACCGTCGCCCAGACCACCGATGCGCTGGGTAACATCACCGCCACCCAATATGACGGCAATTCCAACGCGACATTGACCACCCGTACGGAATTGGCCACCTTTACCCAGCCGCCGAACTCGCCGAATCCGGTAGTCCAGGAAATATTTATCTCCGCCGCGTTCTATGACTGCCTCAACAGGCCCACAGCCGCGGCGATGCAGGGGGCGGATGGAAGCTTCACCACGGATTTAACGCAGATTGCCTATGCCGGTCAGGGTTCGCAGCCGGCCACCATTTTTACCCTTACCGGCTATGACAGCCGGGGGAATCAGACGGTAGGCATTGATGGCAAGGGCAACTCGGTTATCGCAATATTTGACGGCGCATCGCGCGCCATTGAGTCACAGCAGTTGCAAAGATACAATGGCTTAGGTAATCAAGGCCCGGCAGGCAACAGTACCTTCCAGTCCGCAGGTCTACACGATGATGGGGCCGAATTATGTCAGTACCACCAAATATCGCAGCGGCTATTTTCCACGCGTTCGGCTTAATGGCAGGAATCGTGGGAATTCTAGCGTCCCGGAATATTTACATTAAGCGGCGGATGCCGCTGGCCGGGCATCCGGACAGGGCAGGAAAGTTTCTGTTCTGGGTTGGGATTTTTATGGTCGTCGTGTCCCTGGTAATGGTCGTCGTAGATATTATGAATCCGGGAGCTGGTTAATCCGGCCGCCGGCGTTAAATTCCACGCAATTTCCTCACGGGGCGGTGCTTGTTCATGACGGACAAAATATCAAGATTTAGCCGGTTTTGGCACCACGAAAAATGGAGTTTATTGGAAAATCAGGTTCGGCGGGTGCGGGGCCCTGATTTTGCACTTCTTCAAAGCGTTTCGGAGATTCGTTCAAAGGCACCTTAAGGAGAAACGGATGAAGCAATCGGACTTTATTAAAAATACGGCAATCGGCGGCGCGGTCGCGATGATCCCGGGATTTTTCGGGTTTTTCTCATTGGGCATGGGCTGGAAGGCCGCGTTATCCCTGACGGTGGTACTCGACGTTTGTTTTAGCGTCTTATACTGGCTTATCGTGTTCCGGTGGCTGCGTCGCGGACGATGACGATTACATCGGGAAGTTATCGCCAGAAGCCGCAGGCGTTAACATTGCCCGCCCACCGGGCAGTGCTCATGGCTCATTCGCAAGCCCGTGTCGTTTCATACGCAGACACCTTGCCGCTGCCGGGCGCGGTGCTGTGAATATACGCAATGCGCTCCGCTTGGACGGTTTTAGGGCAGAGCCGGGTATTTCCAACCCGGCCAATGCCCGGTGGACTGCAAACCGGGGCTTTGTGGTAGGATGATACCACCATTATCGTTCTGATTGTGATTGGGAAAGCTGCATGGTCGCACTGGATGAAAAACTTTGCCGCAACGACACGAAGCCACGAGACGGTCCGGTCTGCCGCCGTCAGCTCGCACCATCCGAAAAATCCCCGGTTCGCCGTACCGCAGACATGCTGCCTGCCCGGTGCCGGCGCGACAAATGCGGCGCGATTGTTGAGGCTTACGACACGGATGCCTACGGCAACACATTGATCTTTACCGGTCCCGGTGCCGATGGCAACTGGTTCACCGATGACGATGTGCAGTCCAATTACGGGGCGAACAGCGTTATCTATTGTGGCTATCGCTACGATACCGAAACGGAAAATTACTATGTGCGTAACCGCTATTATTCGCCGGTACTTGGCCGGTGGACTACTCGCGATCCGATTGGGCATGAGGGCGGGGTGAATGTGTATGGTTACGTGGGCGGGCCGGTGGGAAGCTTGGATCCGAGTGGATTATTTTGTTGGCCTTGTCTCTGGGCGGTCGTAGATTACGGCGAGATGACGGCAGATATGATAACGGCCATCGCCACAGCCACTGCGGCACATAATGTGCGTGAACTTAGAGCCTGTTTGAGAAGTTCATAAAATGCCGATAGGTAAGGAATGAAAAGGAATTCATACCCCAGTGACCTCACGGATGAGCAATGGTTGTTGATCGAGCCGCACATTCCGCCGGAAAAGCACG
>JAKBBN010000135.1 GCA_021808485.1 Planctomycetota bacterium
GAGGCTTTCAGAGACTCAACGGCTCGGAACTGATTGCCGACGTATTGGCGGGCATCCAATTCGAAAATGGAGTTAAAAAACAGGCCGCCTGATTTGCTTCCGGCCACAACTTTTGATAGTATCTCGTCCACGCACCATAACCTGTTTTAAGACGGAGCCTGACGGAGCATTTCATGTTTTCGCTCACGGGCAGCCGGGCCTTACCCAACCCATTTGGGCATTTCAATAAGCGCGAACAAAATTCCGATCATCGAGAAGGGAATTATTAAAAAAAGAATCAATAGGAAATACAGCGCATTTCTGGCCCACTGGGGGTCATAGCGATCACCGAATTTCGCCCGGCCGCGGGAGTACCATCGGCGGGCAGCCGTGTCAAAAACGGACGAAACCGCAATCCATAATGGAAGCAGCAACGCCGCAAATACCATAGCACAGGAGGCTGCGGGATAACCGGGACGGCGAAAGCACACATCCAGCAGCGACAGGACGTTTGCGGGAACCGCCAGCGATAATATCGTCCAGTATCCAGGCGGTGGTATCTCCGTTTTCAACGGCTCTCCGCCGGCCTCCGTCGGGCGGCCGGTATCACCGTGTGACCGGCGCTGCATGCCGGCGGCATGCCACGCGGCGGTCGCGGCAAGGCAGAGCCATGCTGCGGGCACAGACCATACGCCCGGCATATACAACGACAGGAATGCCGCCATCAGCGCCAGAACTTGCATGGGAACCGCCGCGGCGAGCATTAGCTCACGTGGGGGCGAGGGCAACTCAATGATTTCCAATCGGGCCAACTCGCTGATTGTCTTCGGCCAGAGCAATGCCGAAAGATATACCGCCATGTCCGGAAGAAAATCAGCCGGACGCGCCGCGGTATACGCTCCCAGGTAGCTGGCCCCCAGTACCAGGCACGCCAGCGGCCAGCGATTGGCAATTGGCTGATCAATATCGTTCATGGCTTATTCTCGGCCAGCTTTTTATAGTATCTGTAATGATAGGCCGTCCGGCGAATGGTCGCGATGTCCCGGCTATTCAGCGGACCGAGCGGAACGTACGAGTGGCAATTTGCATACCGAAAATGAAGCCGTGTCACAGACCTGCGGCGGTAGGATAACAGGTACAGGCGGCGTCCATTGAATTCCACTGGAAGGCGAACCGTTTGGCCATTAGCGAATGTGATCCATAATATCTCTTCTACCCCGCCCAGCGCCCCCGTTGAAACGCCGTGGAGCCTTGGCGACAGCAGAGCTAAGCTAATGGCTTTCGCAGCGCTTCCTGACAGCTCGACCTTCGCCTGCGATTGCCAAAGTGATGCCACCGACGCCCGGACAACGTGGCCAATCAAATGGCCAGTCGCAACCCGATATGCCTGTTCCCAGGAGTGGCGGCGTTCCGCATAAAAGCCGAAAGCAATCGACCAGATTGCCCCGAAACTCAAAAAGGCTGCCATCGCCAGCCGGCTGACCGTGCGGTCGGTTTTCTCCGGGCTGATACGGCCGGTATCGATCGGTGCAGACATTTCTCCATTTCCCAGAGACCAATAATCACGTGAAGGCTCGAATTCGCCGTTCCACTCCCGGCACCCGGCTGACGTATTTTACCCGAGAACGTGCCGGGCCAAAATACCTGCGGATAAAACGGCTTATAGCCAAATTGGTGCTGGAGAACGTCGCCGGCGCTACAGGGCGGATCAACAGACAAGAATGTCTGCTCCAGAATTTACTGTGATGCAGGCATTCCTGCCGGTGCGGTAATCACAGGCAAGCGGTTCGCTTCCCCGCCGGAATTGTTGCTTTTTCGGGCGTATATCCGCATAATGAAAATCCCGGCCGTTTGCGAGTGGCGATCGCAAACGTCGTTTGCGTGTTGCGGCCACGGCAGCCGCAGCGGCCTTTTACGGCTGTGTGCCCCACCCCATATGGAAAGAGAGACATTGGCGGTAATTGCCCCGGTTAATCCTGCAACCTCACAATCCAGGAGAAACATCGCAATGAAATTATCCAATCCTGCGGAGTCATGGCTGACCGGAATCATGCTGGCCGTCGGCTTGGCCGCCGGCGCCGGAAATTTGATGGCCGCTCCCCACGTGCAATCCTCACAAGTGATTCAAGCCATCCGCCGCGGTGTTACGTATTTGCTTAACAATGAAAGTTCGCATAACGCCTGGGATCGGCTTGGTCCATATAGAACCTGGGGCGTTCCCCCATGGGCCAAAGTATCCGGATTCAGGGGCGGGCCGTCTTCCGTAGTCACTGAAGCCCTGATTGATGTCAACCAGAGTCTGCATTTGCGGTCATTGAATTTGTATGGCCCCAAAATGCAGACTGCATTGAAATATCTGGAAAATGTGCCGCCATCCTCAACCTATGGCGCGTCATTTCAGGCCAATGTTTTTGCGCTTTTGCCCAGCAAGGCCCTTTATCGGCGCGTGTTGTATCGTGATGCCCAATATCTGCTGCGGACCATGCACCGTGGCGGGGCGTATACGTATTATCCGCCGATCCGGCAGCGTGTTTTTGACAACCAAACCCATAAATGGACTATTCAATCCGCCTGCCTGAATCTTGTCGGTTATTGGGATAATTCCAATTCACAATATGGGGTGCTGGGCATGTGGGCATGCGCCCATTCCGGCATGGAAGTGCCTTTCAGTTATTGGCAGCGCGTATGGCGGCACTGGCGGATTTGCCAATATGTGAACGGCACGTGGGGCTATGGCGGGTTTCATGGCCGGCCGACCCGACCCACTCCCGGGAGGCCGACCCAATTCACTCCGGCGGGTTTGGCCAGCCTGTTTATTTGCGACGAATTTATCGATGCCCGCCGCACGGCCATACGCGCCGCGCCGGATACCGCGATCGTCTCCGGCCTTCATTGGATGAACCATAATTTCAATCCCCGGGAAACCGATCTGTACGCCATGTACGGCGATGAACGCGTGGCGCTGGCCAGCGGTATCAAAACCTTCGGCGGGCATGACTGGTACCGCGATTTTGCCTCCACATTGCTGAATGCACAAAATGGTGACGGCAGTTGGGGAGCCCGCATGAAAAATCTCAACTGGCACTTCGGCCAACAGGGGCAAAATGACGGCGATCATCCTTTTGTAGGTACGGCTTACGCACTGCTTATTCTGGACCGCGGATTGAATCCGGTGTTTATGAATAAACTGCATTACGGCCCTTCCGGGGCAGCGCACTTTTATGGGCAATGGAACGCCCGGCAGCGGGACCTGGCCAATGTTACCTCATGGATCAGCCGAACGTATGAAGTGCCGCTGAACTGGCAGGTGGTGAACATTCATACACCCGTTTCCGAATGGCTGGATTCCCCGATTCTTTATATCAACGGTTATAAAGATCCCAAATTCACCAAAAATCAGGTCGCCAAAATCCGCGAATTTGTGGATGACGGAGGCATGGTGTTCTGCAACTGCAACGGCAACAGCCAGCGGTTTCAGCGCGCCATGATTCAATACGGCCAGCGTGTGGTCAACCATGCCTATGAGGCGCAAAAGCTCCCCAAGGATTCGCTCCTGTATCATATGCTTCCCGGATACAAGTTCACGCGCGATCCGGGGCTTATCGCCATTTCCAACGGCATTCGCGATGTCTGGATTATCAGTCCGCAAGACCTTGGCGCTACCTGGCAGCGCCGTGAGTTTTCCCGCCGGGCGGCATGGAATATTCCCGCCAGCTTGTATCTGTACGCCACGGGCAAGGGGTATCTGGCGAATCGTCTTAAAAGTCTTTATATCGGTGGAGGTTCCGGTCCTGCCCAGCGATCGGTCGGCTTCGCCCAGATACATTATGCGGGAAACTGGAATCCCGAACCCGGCGCCTGGCCGCGCATGGCCAAACTGGCGGCGTCGCAGTTTCAAACTTCGCTTTCCATTTCCAATGTCGCCATTGCCAAACTTGATGCCCGCAGTACGCCGCTGGCCCACCTTACCGGCACGGGAGGCTTTACACTTTCAACCAGCCAAATTGCCGCTCTGCGCAAATATATAGCCGCGGGCGGCATGATTGTCGCCGATTCCGGGGGCGGCCATCAAAAGTTCACCGACGCTTTTGATCGTCTTGTCGCCAAGATTCTGCCTCATGCCGATTTTGTGGATTTGCCGGCGAACGCCTCGATTATCCGTGGATCAATGCCCGGCGGTGTCAACGTATCGCAGGTGAAATATCGTAAATTTTATGTGGATTCGCACCGCCGCCGTACCACGCCGGACCTGCAGGGTGTAAAGATCCATGGGCGATGGGTCATTGTGTTTTCGCCATGGGATATCACCTCCGGTCTGCTGGGAACAAAAACCTGGGGCATTGACGGTTACTCCCCGGATTCCGCGCAGGCGCTGGCACGAAATATCATCTGCTACGCCGCCGCACACGCCAATTAAATCCGCCGGCAAATGCCGGGCTGTCAAAGGGGGTCGGGCGGTCCGGTCCGGTCCGGTCCGGTCCGGGATTGGATTCCTGCGTGCA
>JAKBBN010000058.1 GCA_021808485.1 Planctomycetota bacterium
CCGGATGCGGTTTTGGCCTCACGCGTGGAGCGGTCGGGCTTTTTGACGCAGGATGAGCTTATATCGGCCGTGGATTTTATACAGAGGCCGGAAATGCAGAACAGCGCCATGGCCAATGAAGCGATCATGGCAGCGGAGACAAGCTCAAAGCAGCTGGATTTCGCACGATCGTTGAATTGGAAACCGATATGGAAGTTGCTGACCCTGGCGGGAGTGGAACTGGCGGTTATTGCCGGTATTGCCGTGGCGGCGCCGGCTTCGGCCCGTCTGGCGATGCTGCGATGGGTGGATCCGCTGGGCAGCCACCCGTGGCCGCTGAAAACGCAAGTGCATCTTTACTGGGCGGCGGGCCGGCCGCCGGTCATCTGGCCGCGAGGCGACCCGCTGACCATTGCGGCAAAAGTTACCAGGGGATTCAGCCGCAATACCCGCGTATGGCTGGAAATGCGACGGAACGGCCGGCGTATCCATTCATTGTTGATGACATGGCAGGGTGCGAGCCACGATAACCTGTTTGAGGCAGTGGTTCTGCCGCGCGGACGGCAGTTGTCCGTGCGGGTTTCCGCCGGTGATGACAATCGCGAAAAGCCGGTGAATATCCGCATTGTGCCACGGCCGGGCTACACGAGCCTGGAGGCAAGCATTCAGCCGCCGGCCTACGCGGCAGGCATTCCGCCGACGGTCATTAATCTGCTGTCGCACGGAGCCACGGCTATTACAGGATCCACGGTGACACTGGCCTTCCGCAGCAACCAGCCGCTGGCCGGCACACCCACATTTGTGCTGTGCAACCCCCTGACGAACAAGCCGCTGGCAGGACTGCCGACGGCGGGAAAATTGACGGGCAGGCATTCGGGCGAACTGTCATTTAAGGCGAACCGGTCATTTAACGGTCGACTGGTGATTACCGATGCCGACGCGATGCAAAACCGCCGGGGCGGACTGGTGAACCTGCAGGTGGCGCCGGATGCACTGCCGCAGGTGCAGATCACGCGGCCGCGGCATTCGATTGAAGTGTCACCCAATGCGGCGATTCATCTGCGGATACGGGCGACGGATGATCTGGGGCTGAAAAGCATTTACCTTGCGGGCGTCAGAGCGGATGCGCCGGCGCATGGCGCGCCGCTTTTCCGCATACCTTTGAAATGGAAAAACGTGAAATACGATCCGGCGACGCGCAGCGTCAACGGCTCCGCGGAGTTGCAATGGAAAATCGCGAGCCTTTCATTGAAACCGGGCGATGCAATCAATATTTTCGCGCAGGTAAGGGACAATTACGCGGTGCGATCCGCGTCCGGGGGAATCACACGGCATCCGCTGGTACGGTCGCACAAAATTCTGATCAGCATTCGCAGCCTGGCACAGATTGAACGTGAACTGCGTGCGGACCTGCAGGCGGTGCGTCAGGCGCTGGCGATGCTGCTCAAGCGGCAGCAGAATACGGCGGCGGCGACAAAATCCGTACAGCAGGCGATTCAGGCGGCGGGCTGGGCCACACCGGCCCAGCAGCAGGCACTGGCGAACCTGGGGCGACGGCAGGCTTCGGAAGCCCAACGGGCGGCATCCATCGCGCGCACACTGGCGGGCATTTTCCGTATTGCGGAAAGAAACAATCTGACGGATTCGGCACCGGGCAAGCTGGCCAAGTTGGCGGCTTCGCTGATGCGGCCGGTGGGGCGGCGCACGATGCCGCGAGCCGCCGCTGATTTGGACAAGTCCGCGCAGGATGCACAACACGCGGCTAAGAGCAGCCGGTCCGCGGCGGAGGCAAAGCGGGCATTCGGGCATCAGCAAAACGCCATTTCCGTGATGCAAAGATTGCTGGCCAAACTTGGCGCAACGGGGGAATTTGCGTCGCTTGAGGCGAAAACACTGCATTTGCTGCATCAACAACAGGCATTGGAAAGGGAGTTGCGAAAGCTGGCGAAACAGACACTGGGGCAGACGGTGGAACAACTGCCGGCAAAGCTGCAAGCGCAATTGCGGCAGCTGGCCGCACAGCAGCACGCACTGGCGGGGAAGATGGATCTGCTTTCGCACCAGCTCCGGCAGGCGGCCCGCCGGACCGCGGCGAAAAATCCGGGTATGTCCAAGGCCTTGTCACGTGCGGCGTCCCTGGCGGAAAAATATTCCGTCAGCGATGCGATGCGCATGGCGGGAAAGAGTGCCGCGGGAAATCAGATGCAGGCGGCCGCGGGCGATCAAAGCCAGGCGGAAACGGGCCTGAAAAAAATGCTTTCCGCCATGCGCAGCGAGCAGGGCCGGTCATTGCAGAGCCGGATTAACCGGCTTAAGGCTCTGATTGCATTGGTCAAACAGTTGATCAAACGCCAAAGGGCGACGGAATTAACGACGGCAAAACAAGCCCCCGATGCGGCCGCCGCCGCGCTGGCGCCGCTGGCCAACAGTGAAAGCCGGCTGGAACTCGATACGCTGAAGGCGGCGCGGCAAGCGGCGCAGAGTGTGCATACCGGCCAGGCGCCGGCATGGCTGCACGGGGCGGCGGATATGATGGGAAAAGCCACCGGCTGGTTGATTCACCCGCATCAGCCGCTGGCGGTACAACGGCAAATTATTGCCTTGGCGGATTTGAAGCATGCCCTGAAGGAATTGCAGAAGGCGCTAAATAACGCCCGCAACCGGCGGCAGCTCGAGGAGCTTGCGGGCATCAAGCGGGCCTATCAACGGATACTAAAACACCAGCTTGCACTGGAATCCAGCTCCATGGTGATCCGGCAGCGGAAGCTGTCCCGAGGCATGATGATGCGGCCTGACATGCTGCAACTCCAGGCGGATGGGCAGGAACAGGAACATTTGATCAAACGGCTGAATCAACTCAGCGCACGGCTGAAAGCACAAGCGCCGGTGATTGTGTGGATGAACCGGCGGATTGCGACGAATATGAAGATTTCCGCGCAGGCGTTTGGTTCCGCACAGGCCACAAGCGAGCTTATTGCGGCTCAAAATGCGGCCATCATGGGGCTGAAGGATATCATTAATTCCCTTAAACAGCAGATTCATGCCGATCAGCATGGCGGCGGCGGCGGTGGTGGGGGAAATCCGCCGCTGATTCCACCGGTGGCGCAGCTTAAACTGCTGCGAATCGTGCAACAACAGGTGAATGCGGCGACGGTTCAGCTTAGAAGCATGGAAAAGTCCCACCCGGCTCAAAAGCCAAAAATAGGCAAGCAAATTAAGCAACTCGGCCACATCCAGAAACAGATACGCCGGCAGGTTATCAACATGCTTAAGGCACTGCAGGCGGCGCAGGCGGGCGGTTGAGCCGGTAACCGCGGCGGCAGGGTTGCCGCCGTTATTGCTGACGAAACGTGTGAATCAATTATGCCGCCGCAGGAACTTTTCGCACATTTACGCCATGATCCGCAAGATAGTCCTTGACCTGACTGATGGACCATGTGCGGAAATGAAAAATTGACGCGGCAAGGGCGGCATCCGCTTTTCCTTCCCGCAGGACGTGGAGTAAATGCTCCGGCTTGCCCGCCCCGCCGCTGGCCACAACCGGGATTTGCACGGCTTGGCTGACGGCGCAAGTCATTTCAATATCGTAACCGGCCAATGTGCCGTCGGAATTCATGACGTTGAGCACAATTTCCCCGGCTCCCAGCCGCTGGGCTTCAACGGCCCAGTCCAGAACCTGCCGCCCGACGCCCACCCGTCCGCCGTTGATGAACACTTCCCAGAACTCCGAACCGTCGGGGCGTTTGACCCGATTGGCATCGAGCCCCAGAACGGTGGCACAGCGGCCGAATTTTCCCGAAATTTCGGCAATCAGGCGGGGATTTTTGACCGCCGCGGAATTAATGCTGACTTTTTCGGCGCCGGCCTGGATAAGGGCGGTGGCATCGTCGAGGGTGCGAATACCGCCACCGACCGTGATGGGCATGAACACCCTGTCAGCCACCCGCCGCACGACATCCGTCATGATCTGCCGGCCTTCATGGCTGGCGGTAATATCGTAAAACACAAGCTCATCGGCGCCGGCCTGATCATAAAAAACAGCCTGCTCTTCCGGATCACCGGCATCCACATGGTCAAAGAAGCGAACGCCCTTGACGACTCGACCGCGATCCACATCCAGACAGGGAATGATTCGTTTTGTTAACATATCCCGATTATAAACGGGCGGCGGAAATCCGACGATGCCGCGATTCGCCCGGCAAGGAGACCTATGCTTCGCCACGCAACGATTGCGGATGTACCTGAAATTGCCCGGTTGATATCACATTTTGCCGGGCAGGGGAAGATGCTGTTTCGCTCCCATGCCGAATTGTATGAAACGTTACGCGATTTTACCGTTTTCGAGGCTCCGGATTCCCCGGGAAGAATTGCGGGCGTATGTGCACTGGAAATTGTATGGGCGGACATGGCGGAATTAAAAAGCCTGGCCGTTACCCCCTCCTGTCATGGGCGGGGCATCGGGCGGCAACTGGTGGAGACGGTCCTGCAGGAAGCACGCGATTTGAAAATTCAACGCGTTTTCGCCCTGACGTATGAGCCGGACTTTTTCAAAAAGATGGGTTTTTACACGGTGGACCGCGAGGCTCTGCCGCTGAAGGTATGGAGCGACTGCGCGAAATGCCCCAAGCGCGACGGATGCGACGAAATTGCGATGGTGATGGACGTCCTGCCGCGGGCGGTGGAATCCGCGGAGGCTGAGCAAGCCGAGCATGGCCATTACGACGTACCGAGCCGACTGGTAAGCCTGAATTTGCCGCCGCACACCCGTCCGGCCGCCCCGGGGTACCGGCGGGCTGGTGAGATGGGCTGATTTATGCTCCAATATTGCCCGAATGCCTTTGGCATGGAAAGGAATGAGTTGTGGATCGCGCCGGCCTGGCGGCCAAAGTTAAAAGTGTTGTGGTAAAAATAGGGACCAATGCGCTTTCCGGCGCCGACGGACGGCTGGACCTTGGCGTGATCAATGCACTCGCGGAGGATCTGGCCGGCCTTTGCCGCACGCGAAACCTGAAAGTAACGCTGGTTTCCAGCGGCGCCATAGGCGCCGGGATGACGGAATTGAATTTGCCCGTCCGGCCCAAGGACCTGCCCATGCTGCAGGCAGCGGCGGCGATCGGCCAGAGCCTGCTGGTAAATCACTTTGCCCAGGCACTGCGGCCGCACGGCTTATGCGCCGGACAGATTCTGGTAACGCGGCAGGATTTTGAAGACCGCCTTCGCTATTTGAATCTCAGGAATTGCATCACCGCACTGCATCAAAGCCGGGCGATACCGATCATCAATGAAAATGATGCAGTCGCCGTGGATGAAATCCGTTTTGGCGACAATGATATGATCGCCGCACAGGTAACCAACCTGCTCCGGGCGGACATGCTGATATTGCTTTCGGTCGTGGACGGCCTGCTGGATTCGCAGGGGCAGGTGCTGCCGCTCGTGGAAGATGTGGATGAAGCCGTAACCAGCATGGTGCGGCCGGACAAGAGCAGCCGCGGTTCCGGCGGGATGGGCGGCAAGCTGTTTGCGGCCGGCACCGTGCAGACGGCCGGCGAACCGGTCGTGATCGCCAACGGCAAAACGCCGGGGATTGTGGGCAAACTGCTGGCCGGCGCGGAAATGGGCACGTTGCTGTTGCCGGCGCGGCGGAAATTGTCGGCCCGCAGTCGCTGGATAGGGCTAACCGCCCGCCCGCGCGGCACGATTACCGTGGACAGCGGAGCAGCCAGGGCGCTGGCGAACAACAAATCCCTGCTGGCCGGGGGAATTATCGGCAGCGCCGGTGATTTTTCGCGCGGCGACCCGGTCACAATTGCCGACAATCAGGGGCGACGCCTGGCGATAGGACTATGCAACTACAGCCAGGCGGATGTGGAAAAGATCCGGGGGCATAAATCGCATGAATTCGGCCGATTGCTGGGCGCCAGCACATGGTACGATGAAGTAGTGCACCGGGACGACATGGTGATTCAGACTTCAGGACACTGAAGGTGGAACCGCCGGCGGGCGATCAGCGGCGGATGCCAGCTTTTCCGGCGGGCTTGCCGCGATCAGGCGGGAATAACCGGAAGACATAAACGCGAGCACCAGTGCAAAGCCGGCAAAAAGCGCCGGATCAAGCGTGCGGCCATAGTTTGCGGCATGGGCGCCGAAGATTTTGATAATGTCGGACGTCAGGGCCATGAGGATTGCGGCAAGGATCAGGGCGGCGAGGCATAACCGCCTTCCGATGCGCGGGGCCAGATCGTCACTGACGACCATGCCGGCCGCCATGAGAGTAAAAATAAGGGTGACGTAATGGGGCACCCAGCTCCACTCTTCAGCCCATAGCATAAAGGCGGCAATGGCGCCGATTTCAAGAGCATAACGGCGGCACAACAGTGTGGGCAGACGCCGGCGCATCCAAACCAGCCCGATAGAGCCGATGGTCACCAGCACAATACGGATGATTCTTTGGGCAGCGGCAGGCGAAAGATTAAAGAGATTGACATAGTAATTGCGGGCATGACCGTGAGGATAGGCAACAAAGGCCGGTACATGAGCAAGCAGCCGCAGGAGGAAACTGGGGATGGATTCTCCGGAAGGGACTTTAATACTGCCATGGAGGATGTACGGACGGATCATGATGTCAAAATATTGATGATTCCACAGGATCGCCTGCGCGGGACCGAAACAGGCCGCCAGCGGAATATAGAGCCAAAAGGGTATACCCAGGACCATTGCCACCGCCACGCGCCAGCGGCGGCGCCACAGGAAATAAATAAGGAAAATAATTGGCGTGACTTTGATCGCCACGGCCATCGCCAGCATGAGGCCGGCCAGAATATCCGTTTTCGGGCGTCCGATTTGCGCCAGCCAGAGCCCGGCGGCCATCGGCGTGAGCATCAACAGGTTTACCTGCCCCTCCTGCATGTCACCGATAACCGGCCAGAACCAGACCGCGAGAATAAGCGCCATGGGCAGCGGAGCAATACGGACGCCGCACCGGCGTACAATTCCCAGGGATGAGTAAAAAATGATTGCCAACAGCACCGGTTTGAAGAAAGCCCAGGCAAACTGGGCGGCAGGCATGGATAACAGTGAAAACGGCGAAAACAGAACAATGGTAAACGGCGGCATCGGCCAGAGATCATTCTTGAAATTTTTATGGTGATGCAAAAAGCCCGGCAGCATGCGCAGCCAGCGGTTAAAGTCATTAATATCCAGCGGATGGGCCAGCGCCAGATCTTTGATTTCCCGATGATAGGCCTGAATTCCGACTACCATCCCCATGACGACCACCACCACCCAAAGAATAATGGTGATCCATGGAAAAGCCGGAACGGCGGATTTGATACCGCGTTTCATTTGCATTAAACCATCCATTTTACTTCAGGCCGGATCAGCGGCTCAGATAGGTCGGCCGACCTATATTCACCCATAAACTGATGCCGGTAACATGATATTCCGCAGGCGCGGCAGCGGGTTCACCCGCCTTTTTGAGCGGGTGGCCGGTAATTTCCACCTGATCACCCGCGGAATAACCGCGCATAAGAGCCGTCGGTTGGATTAGAAATTCACCAGCCGACGGATTGGAGGCGGCGTGTTTTCCAAAAAGTATTTTCATTTCACCGGGTCGGACGCCGGAGGGTTCCAGAAGCCCGAACACGACCGAGCGATCCGGAGAAACCCAGCCATAACGGGGATTGGGATATGTATACCGCTGCCCACAACCGCTGAGGCCAAGGAGGGCCGCGGCAGCAAGTCCACAGGCTGATCGTCGCAGAGTCATCGTCAGTGTTTTCATAATGTTCTCTCACGGAATTCAACGACCAAGCGATACCGCGGACTTAACTCCCGCGAGCACCGACCGTGTGCACACCCAGACTGTTGGTAGCGCCGGCCGTTCCCAGCGGCGCCCCCGCGGCGATCACCACGCGGTCGCCGGTTTGAGCCCACCCCATGCGCCGCAACAGATCATCCACTACCGCCGGCAGGTCGTCAAAATGACGCGGAATTTCCGCGCACATTGGTGTAACACCGAAGTAAAGCGACATTCTGCGTACCGCGGCCGGATCAGTGGAAAGGGCCAGAATGGGGACGGGAAACCGGTTTTTGGACAGGTAGCGAGCCGACCCGCCGGCCTGCGACCAGACGACCACCAACCGGGCATTGACATCTTTGGCAATGGCCAGAGCGCCGTGCGCGATGGCGGCCGTACGGTGATAGCTCATCTGCAAAAGCCTGGGCGGGCGCGTTTCAATACCTTTGGTCACAATGTATTGTTCGGTCTTGCGGGCGATGTCATTAAGGGCGGCGACCGCTTCCTGCGGGTATTTACCGACGGCTGTTTCACCGGAAAGCATCACCGCATCGGCGCCATCCAAAATAGCATTGGCCACATCGGAAACTTCCGCACGCGTGGGCGTGGGGCTGTCAATCATGGATTGGAGCATCTGGGTTGCAACAATCACCGGTTTGCCCGCTTCATGCGCCGCGGAAATAATCCCCTTCTGAATAAAGGGGACGGCCGTTAATTCCATTTCCACGCCCATATCGCCGCGGGCCACCAACACGCCGTCGGAAACTTCAACAATCGCGGAAATTTCGTCGACCGCCTGCGGCATTTCAATTTTGGAAATAATATCCATTTCGCTGTGCCGGCGGTCCAGATATCGCCGCACAGACTGCACATCCTCGCTGGTGCGTACAAATGAAAGCGCCAGATAATCCAGTTTGTTGGCAATCGCCCAGTCGATATCCTTCCAATCTTTTTCTGTAATGCTGGGAATGGAGAGTCGCGTGTGCGGCAGGTTCAATCCCTTGTTGGATTGAATCAGACCGCCGGTCGTAATGCGGCAGCGGAGTGCATCAGGTTTCTTTTCCGTCACCACGCAGCGGATCATGCCGTCATCAATGAGAATTCTTTGATCAACCTGTACATCATCCACCAAGCAGGGGTAATTGGAACTTACGACATTATCCTTGCCGAGCACCGGTTCGCGAAGAATGGTTATTTCATCGCCGACGGCCACGCGCATACCGCCGTCCATCACCTTGCCAAGGCGAATTTTCGGACCGCAGACATCGCCGAGAATAGCGATGGGCGGGGCGTCCGGAACGGAGCGGGCGGTTTCCAGAAACATCTGCCGCTGCGCCAGATCGCCATGCGAAAAATTCAACCGCACCACTGATACGCCTTCTTTAACCAGCCGGGCGAATACCGCCGGTTCGGCGCAGGCAGGTCCCATCGTGATAACCGTTTTGGTTCTAGGTGTGTTAATCATAAAATAGCGATTCCATAAAATCCGGCCACCCGTCCATGCCGGATTCAGGACAATTCAAGCCAGGCCGCACATTCATTTACGCATACTGGAAGTGTTTTGGCTTCCAACAGCATGCCTCCCGCCTTCTGCGGTAGTCTACTTCACAGGATAGGGGCGGACTCTGTCAACCATGCGATTGGATTTTCATCGTGGCGACGTCCGACACTCCAGTATTTTCCAATTGCGTAACAAGCCATTATTAAAACGTTTATATTTTAGCCGTCCGCTGTGTCGATAGCACCGCCAAGCCTAATTCCAGCAGTTGTCTGGACTCGGCGGCACTCGGTGCACCAGTCATTAAATCACTGCCGCTTTGCGTTTTGGGAAATGCAATGACATCGCGAATGCTCTGCCGGTTGAGCATAAGCATGATCAACCGGTCCAGCCCCAAGGCGATACCGCCATGCGGCGGAGCGCCAAACCGCAGTGCGTCCAACAGGAAAGCGAATTTTTTCTCGGCTTCCTCCGGGCTGATTCCCAGCATGGAAAAGATTTTGGATTGCAGTTCCCGTTGATGAATACGGATGGAACCACCGCCGATTTCAATACCGTTAAGCACGATATCGTAAGCCTTGGCCCGCACGGCCTCAGCATGAGCATCAAGTTTGGACAGATCTTCATCCAAGGGCGCGGTAAATGGATGATGACGGGCAATAAGCCGGCCAGCGGCAGGGTCGCGTTCAAAACTGGGAAAATCGACGACCCAGAGAAAGTTGTGTTTATCAGTTGGAATTAGGTTCAATTGCCGGGCAAGAATCTGCCGGATTTCGCCCAATACACGCCAGCCGATTGCCTGCTTGTCGGCCACGGCCAGCAGCAGGTCGCCATCTTTGGCGGCCAACCTTTCACGAATGGCGGCCTGCAACTCGTGTGACACGAACTTGGCGATCGGACCACCCATGGCGCCGGCGCCGGCCTCACCGCCGAGTTTGACCCAGGCCAGACCCTTGGCGCCGAATTTACGGGCATCGTCGGTTAACGCATCAAGCTGTTTGCGGGTCAGCACGGCACCACCGGGCACACAAATCATTTTCACACGGCCGCCATCGGCCACTGCGGAACGGAACACGGCAAAATCGCTTTTGACGGCAATATCACTAATGTCCAGCAGTTCCATGCCATAGCGGGTGTCCGGGCGGTCCGTACCGAAACGATCCATCGCCTCCTGCCAACTCATCTGCGGAAAGGGGGTGGGAAGGTCAATTCCCAGCACATCTTTCCAAAGGCGCACCAGCAGGCCGGTGATAAGGTCAATGACGTCCTGCCGGTCCACAAAACTCATTTCCAGATCAAGCTGGGTGAATTCCGGCTGCCGGTCCGCCCGCAGGTCTTCATCGCGAAAGCACCGGGCGATCTGCATGTACCGGTCCATGCCGGCAACCATTAACACCTGTTTGAAAAGTTGCGGACTTTGCGGCAAGGCATAAAACTCGCCGGGACTGTTGCGCGAAGGTACGAGAAACTCCCGGGCACCTTCGGGCGTGCTTTTGTAAAGCATGGGGGTTTCAATTTCCAAAAAGCCATGCGCATCACAATAATCCCGCATGATTTTGGTGACGCGGTGGCGCACGGCCAGGGCCTCGGCCATAGCGCGTCCGCGCAGGTCCAGATAGCGGTATTTCAACCGTGTGTCCTCGTTGACCGCATCATGCTGGGCGGGAGAAAAAGGCAATGTATCGGCCTTGTTGGCGACATGAAGTTGATGCGCCGTTATTTCAATCTCGCCGGTCGGTATTTTCGGATTTACCGCAGCCGAGGCGCGGTGCAGCACCTGCCCCCGCACCAATACCACATCTTCGTGGCGCAGCTGCCGGCCGACGGCATAGCTTTCCGCGTTTTCCGGATGAAACACCACCTGCGCGATACCCTGCCTGTCGCGCAGGTCCACAAACACCACGCCGCCGTGGTCGCGGTAGGACTGCACCCAACCAGCCAGCGTCACCGTGCGACCGGCATCGGCAGCGCGTAATGCGCCGCAATAATCTGTGCGTTTGAGCTTCACTTAGGTTCCTTTCATCCGGCCGGGCTGACAAGGCTCATTAAATCCAGCAGATCCTTCGTCGGCTGTTCCAGCGTGAAGCGTCATTTTCAGGCATATTTTGGGTTGTTGCAAACCCGCGGATGAACAATTCGCTTTTAGCCGGGATTCGCCGCGAATGGATGCAAGCCATGAGGGCGCGGTGCATGAGGTCCGGATAATCCGCGGCTAATGCCCGGGAAGGAGGCCACTACGCACCGAAACACCGGCCGGCGTCGATCAGGCGGAGGCACTTTATACCGTCCGCCGGGCCGGGGGCACTGGACGGAAGGCTTTCAGGATGGCGGATTTGCCTTGACAGGATCGGTTGGCGGATTAAACTCTATAGTTTAAGGGATGGAATTGGGCCAAGTGAGCAGCGGGCGTAGATCGCCGGATCGGCGGTTTGGACCGGAAAAAGCACATTTGCTCATTGGCGATCGCGGGATTATGATTCCATCTTCTGCATCAGCGGCCTGTCTTGGGCTTGCTATTGCGGAGCAGGCTGGGCGGAACAATCGGTCATCCGTCGGCAGAAGTCTGACCGGGCCGTTGGTGAGGTTTGGAATGGAAGCGACATGTTTCCGTGTTCTTAACCATAAGGGCTTGGCGGGCCGCGATCGGACTGGTAACTTGGCGTTGTCATATGTGTCATGTAAGGCACAGTTAATTTCGTTCTCCAACGGGAGGCACCCTTGAACGCACTCACCAAAATCTTTGTCGTTTTGCAGCTTGTGCTGGCATTGGTCCTTTCCGTGCTGGTCGTGCAGTTTATTTACAAGCAGAATCGGTACAAATCGGAGGTTCTGGCCCAACAGAAGACGGCTATTGCTTCCGCCGCGGCGCTTAGCGCCGCGGAACGCAGCAATCTTATGCTGCGGCACAACTTGCTTGCCGCCAATCGGATTGCGGCAAGGGAAACCGGCAAACTGCAAAGCCAGATCCTTGCCTTGCAGGGCCAGCTTTCGGACGATGGCATCACCATTGCCCAGCTGAAAGCGTCGCAGTCCGCGGCCAGCACGAATGTGGCGCTTCTGACCAACACCGTCAATTCGCTTAACAAGCAAGTCGCCGACCAGACGACCCAGCTTAACCGGCTGCGTCCCGCGGAACTCAAATATATCAATGAAAACGCGCAGCTTAATCGCCGTAATGACGAGTTGACCAACCAGCGCAACGCCGCCGAAAAAACGATCCAGACGCTGCAGGAAAGTGTTGCGGCCCTGAACAAGAAAATCCGCAATGCGATGGCGACCGCCATGGCCGCCAAGGGGCCGGGTACTTCCGCAACGTTAACCGCAATGATGGGCGTGCCAACCTCCGTGCTGGTGAACGGCACGGTGCGGAACGTGCGAGTGTTTAACGGCCATACGTATGTAAGCACCACACTGGGAGCCAAGGATGGGGTATCCAAGGGCACCCGCCTGACCATTTACAGCGGGCAGAAATACATTGGCGATGTGATTGTTCAGCAGTCGGATGCGACCGAGTCGATTGGAATGGTCACACTGACCGCACCGGGTGTGAAAGTTGCAGAAGGTGAAATGGTCATGAGCGGCCCTGGCTCGTAAGCCAGCCGCACGCACCGCCCGCGTGTGGAGCGTTTTTGCAATGCCGACTTAGCGCATTGCTTCCGATGGTTATCGGCCGGGGATCGGCCTGGTTAAAAGTGTGTTGCCGGGAGTTATCATGTCACGTGTCAGTCCTCCGGGTCGTGTTTCCGTCAGGCCGCAGCCGAATGTGTATACGGCATTAGCGCTTATCGGCACGTTAACCACGCTTGCCGCCCTTATATTTGTGCTTATCAAGTATCGCAGCATGATCGGTTTCTGAGCCTTCGGTGGCGCCGGCAAAGCTCGAATTCAGCTGCATGCCCGGGCCTGCTTTTTACAGAAAATGCACAAAGAATCCACTTTCTTGTGCACGCTTTTACTTGCTAAAATTTCACACCTACCTAATATAGGGCAACCGGAACCGGCGGGATTTTGCCACAGTCGGTATTTTCGCCGGGATTGTCAGCGGTGGTATAAACGTCGGATCGGGAATATTCGGCGGGTGCCAGACCGGGATATTGAGGGGGACGGGACAGGCATTTTTGAACTCAAGTAATTCAAATCTGGCCTGTATTCCGATAATAATTAAGGCTGCTTGCGGGCAAGGGCAGCTGTGTAAATTCCGGATTCCCGTGACATTCGTTTGCCGCTGCAGCTTTCGGGATTAAGCTTCCACAGGCAGCCGGCAGGAATAACGGAGCGTGCTTGCGTGTTTTTTGATTCAGCTCTTGGCTGGTTTTCCCTGGATATGGGAATTGATCTTGGCACGTGCAACACGTTGGTCTGCGTGCGCGGGCAGGGAATTGTCCTCAATGAGCCCTCGGTAGTCGCCGTTCGCAAGGGAACGAACATTGTTCTGGAAAATGGGTCCGCAGTTGGATTGCGCGCCAAGGAAATGCTGGGCAAGACGCCCGGCAGTATTACGGCTATTCGACCGCTGAAAGACGGCGTCATCAGTGATTTTGAAATCACCGAGGCCATGCTGACCTACTTTATCCAGAAAGTTCACGGCCGAAGACGGTGGCTGAAACCAAGAGTCCTGATTGCCATACCTTCCGGCATCACAGCGGTTGAAAAGCAGGCTGTTTTTCATTCCGCGATGCAGGCCAATGCCCGCCGCGTGTACCTGGTGGAAGAACCGAAGGCCGCGGCGATTGGGGCGGGGCTTCCATTCGGCGAGCCGGTCGGTTCCATGATTGTGGATATCGGCGGCGGCACCACCGAAGTTGCGATTATTTCCATGGCGGATATTGCGGCAAGCGAATCCATTCGTACCGCCGGTGATAATTTTGACGAAGCGATCGTCAACCACATGAAAAAAACATACAACCTGATGATCGGCGATCTGTCCGCAGAAAGAATCAAGATTGAAATCGGCTCGGCCGGACCGACCGGACCGGAAACAACGATGGAAGTACGCGGGCGGGACATGATAAGCGGCCTGCCGCGCAAATGCATTATCACCAGCGAGGAAATCCGCGAAGCACTGCAGGAACCGATTGGTAAAGTCATTGACGCAATTACAGTGACGCTGGGGCGTGCGGAACCGGAACTCGCCGCGGACCTGGTGGAAACAGGCATTTGTCTGGCGGGCGGCGGCAGCCTGCTGCGGGGCATTGACCAGGTGATTCATCAGGCGACCGGTCTGCCGGTGCGCCGCGCAGAGGACCCATTAACGTGCGTTGCCCGCGGCACGGGAGTGCTGGTGGAAAACCTGGAAAGTTGCAAAGAAGCCCTGGAATCCGATCTGGATGAATGATGATTTATCCCGGCCTGTGCAAACTGGTATGTCGTGATCCGAAAATTGTTTCCCGAGCGGCACGCGACGGCGATTCAGGCGGTAAAGTTACAGCGTTCAAAAATTCAGGCGTCCCATGATGCGAATGTCTCCGCGCCGCTGGTTCTGGATGCTCAATCTTGCGGCCGCGGTATCTATCGTTCTTTCCGCACGGGCGCCGGTGGTGGTGCACCGTCCGCGCGAGTTTGTATCGCAGATGGTGAAAAGCGCCCTGGTACCGGTGGCATGGACGTTTTCATGGGCCCAGGTTTCGCTGAACCGCGTGCTGCATCCGCAGCCGGACATCACGAGCCGGGTCACCGCATTGCGTCAACGATACCAGAATGAAATTGCGATGCTGGAGCAACGGGTGTCACTGCTTGAGCACATCGTTCATGAATCGCACCTTATCACACGGGATTTTCCGGGATTGGCGTCCGCGGAGCGGCGCATCGCAAATATTGACGGATTTTCAACGGGGTCCGTGGACTTTTGCACCCTGGACCAGGGTTATCGCGATGATCCGCGCATCACCGTGGGGGATGCGGTTCTGGCGCAGCGGGCCTTGATCGGCAGGGTGGTCTCCGTCGGGCCGGAAACCTGCACAGTGCGGCTGCTTACGGACCCGCGTATGAAGGAAATCGCGGCCATTGTGCGCCCCGCCGCCGGCGGCCAGATATCCATTGATCCGGAATGCTTCGTATCCGGCCGGGGGAACGGCCTGATGCGTTGCCGACCCAATGAATCATTGGGCTATTCGCCCCCCCGGCCGGGAGATCTGATCCTGCTGAATGACACGGATTGGCCTGCGGCCGTCAACGGAGCGGTCATTGGCGTAATTACGGATGTGCACCAATCACCCCGGACGGCCCTGCGATGGAGGCTGCGCATTGCTCCACGGGTGGATGTGCAGCAGGTTCACCATGTCTGGATAGTTCTTACCGCCCGCCGATAAAGGATTAGATCGCAGCATGGTTCGCCATTCGCACCTGAATTCGCCATTTCCGGAAGACGATGACGCCGAAATTGAGGCACAGGAAAGCACCGACGAATTGATCAGGTGCTCCAGCTGCAGACAAATGGTGTATGAAGACGCTGACCGCTGCCCGTATTGCGGACAATGGCTGGTTGATACAAAACCCCGCGGCCTTCCGCGATGGGCGATCATCACCGGCTGGATTATCCTCGCCTGCTGGCTGCTTCCGCTGATTTACCTGTTTATTTGGACAATGCTGCAGCACAGGTAATTATTCCCGCCGGCCTGAGCAGAATCGGTTTGCCCGGGCAGGCAATTTGGATTAATCTGTTGTCAGGGCCGGGATGCACCAATGCCGGGGCTGGCGGCACTGAAATCCGGGGACGGCCGGAATCCTCCGCCCGGCGCGGGCCCGGTAATAAGATGACCACTCAAAATCAACAAAAATCCGACTTGGAACAGCCGGCGAAAGCCGAAGGTTCAGCCGGGAGTTCCCGGCGACCTTCGGAACAGCCCGGAGCGGGACGGCGTTCCGGCAGGACGGCGCCCTGGGCGGCGGTTCCGCTTAATCCCGACTTTATCGGCAAGCTGACGAACTGGCAGCTTGTCCGGTATATGTTTCAATTTGTGCGGCCGGTGCAGCGCACGGCCGTGCTGGCGTGCAGCCTGGTGGTGGCCGGCGTTCTGCTGGAAGTAATGGCCGTCAACCTGACGCGGGTGGTTATCAACAAAGATAAAATATTGCTGCAGGCGGACAAACAGCGGGTTATCAAGAGTCATGCGGTGATGCCGGCAACGCGGGCATGGCACCAATTTCTGCATGGACCGTTTCATCTGGTGCTGCTGCTGGTGCTGTTGCTGGCCGGCCTGGTGCTTTTGTCCGGCATCTGCAACTATTTTCGCACGGTGGTCAACACGCGGCTGAGCATGAACATGGTATTTCACATGCGTTCAGCGGTGTATGACCAACTTCAGCGCGTCGGATTTTCGTTCCACAACCAGCATACCAGCGGCCAACTGATCAATCGGGCACTGTCTGACCTGCACAATATCCGTTTTTTCATCAACCTGTCGCTGGTATCGATCGCGGAAATTGTATTTTATGTACTTGGCTACAACATCTTGGTGGCGGCGATCAATCCGTGGATCGGCCTGGCCACACTGCTGCCGGTGCCGTTCTGGATTATTTATATCGTCCGTTTCGGCAAACGTATGCAGCCGGTGCAGAAATCGCTGATGGACACCGGTGATGCACTGGTGACGGTATACGGTGAAAACGTCGCGGGGGTTCAGGTGGTCAAGGCGTTCGCGACACAGACTACAGAAACGGGAAAATACAACGCCACGCTGGACCGGCTTTTCGGGCAAACGATGAGCACCGTGGGCATGTGGGCGAATTTCATCCCCGTGATCCGCGGTATTGCCACCGCTTCCAACCTGGTGCTTTTTCTCATCGGGTCTTTTCTGGCGGTGCACGGCATCCTGCATCCGGGCGACATTTTTGTGTTCGGCGTGGCGATGGGCGCCATTCTTTCCCGGCTCCAGCAGATCAACCAGATTACCAACCAGTATCAGACGGCGGTTGTTTCCGCACGGAGGTTTTTTGAGATTCTTTATGCCACACCCGCCATTCCCGATCCGCCGGGGCTTCCGGATCTGCCCGCCGGACCGGGCAGGGTTGATTTTTCATACGTTACCTTCGGTTATGACGCCCGGCGTCCCGTGCTGCGTGACATAAGTTTTTCCGCGCCCGCCGGCAGCATGGTGGCCCTGGTGGGCCCCACCGGCGCCGGCAAATCAACGCTGATGCAGCTGTTGGCGCGGTTTTATGATCCGCAGGCCGGAACCATCACGTTGGATGGGACGGCGATTAATCAGATTTCACTGGCATCGCTGCGCAAAAATATCGGATTCGTGTTTCAGGAAACCTTTCTGTTTTCCGATACCATCGCGGCCAATATACGCTATGGCAATCCCAAAGCCTCCGATGGCGAAGTGGAAGCCGCGGCACGGCTGGCCCAGGCGCATGACTTTATCTCCGTGCTGCCGCGGCAATATGCCACCATGCTCGGCGAGCGCGGTATGACGCTGTCCGGCGGGCAGAAACAGCGGCTGGCAATCGCCCGCGCCATCGTGGCAAACCCCCGGATTCTGGTGCTGGATGACGCGCTAGCGGCCGTGGATCCGGCGACCGAGCACCTGATTCGCAAAGCACTGGAATTGATGATGCAGGATCGCACCGTATTTGTGATCGCGCATCGCCTGAGCACGGTAAAAGCCGCCGACCTGGTGGTTGTGCTTGAGGACGGCCGGGTAACGCAGATCGGCCCGCATGACGAGTTGATGGCGCAGGCGGGACACTACCGCTATATTGCCGAAGTGCAGCTTCTGGGTAAGTCGGCCACGTTGTTGCCGGTAGAATCTTCCCACAAAACGCGCTTTGCCGGGGAGGTGGGTCGATGATTTTTCGCAACCTGAAGCGCCGTCGACACGGGCAAACTCAACCGGGTGATCCGCCGGCAGGGCAGCGGCCCACGGTCAGCGGTCCGGCCGGCGAGGAAAGCGATCTGGAGCCGGATTACAAGCCGCTGGATTTCAAAGTGGTGCGCGGCGTGCTGGGCTGGATGCGGCCGTTCAAAAGGCAGTACATTCTGGCCACCACGATCGGCCTGGCGGTAACCCTGCTGGAAATCCTTACGCCGCGTTACATGGAACAGCTTATTGATGTGGATATTCCCGGGCGGCACTGGAATCTGTTCGGGCGGGCGTTGCTGTGGACGACCGGGCGGCTTGAACCGGCGTGGCAAAGTCACTTGCTGCACGTGAATCGGGTCGACCGGGCCTATATCAATATTATTCTGACAATCATCATCTGGGCGATAACCATGGGCGCGGCGCTGGCGCTGCAGCGGATCGCCATCTGGTATACCACCCTTACGGGGCAGAAAGTGCTGTTCAATCTACGGCGGGATGTGTTTGCGCATCTGCAGTCACTTTCCATGAATTATTATGACCGGACGCGCTTCGGCCGCATTCTGACCCGCGGCACCAGCGATATTGATTCAATGAGCAACTTTATTGTATGGGGCATTAATACACTGGTGGGTAATGTGACACTCATGCTTCTGGTGGCGGGTATTTTTGTCATCATGGACTGGCGGATCGCACTGGCGGTGCTTTGGCTGGGGCCGGTGCTTTATTTCATGAATATCGCCTATCGACGGCGTGTGGGCAGTGCGTGGCGGCGCGTGCGGGAGGCGTACACACGGGTAAGCACCAATTTGGCGGAAAATATTTCCGGCATGCGCGTAGTAGCGGCTTTTAACCGACAGGATTTGAACCTGGATGCGTTTAATTCCCTGCAGGAAAACAACACGGCCAACAACATCCGGGCGGCGCAAATCAACGGCGTGTATCAGCCTTTGCTGGCGGTAGTGGGGTTTGCCGGCCGCGTCATCATCCTACTGCTGGGGACATACCTGGTATTTCACACCGCCCGCGACCCGGCAAGCCGGCCGATGACCGTGGGTGAACTGATCGCACTTTACGTGTATTGGGACTGGTTCATGGGGCCAGTAATCAATTTCGGCAATTTTTATAATGACACCATGATGGCCATGGCCTGTGCCGAGCGTGTGCAGGCTTTGTTGTCGGAAAAGCCGCAGGTTGCGGACCGTGCGGGGGCTGCGGAGATAGGCAGAATCAAGGGCGATGTGGAGTTTGAGCATGTGACCTTCGGCTATGATCCCTCCAGGCCGGTACTGCACGATATCTGTTTCCGCGCCCCGGCCGGATCCACCGTGGCACTGGTGGGCCAGACGGGCTGTGGAAAGTCCACAGTGGTCAGTCTTATCTGCCGGTTTTATCAACCCGGGCAGGGACGCGTATTGATCGACGGTCTGGATATTGCCCAAATTCGGGGAGAAAGCCTGCACAGGCAGTTGGGAATCGTATCGCAGAATAATTATCTGTTCAGCGGAACGGTCATGGAAAATATCCGATATGCCCGGCCGGACGCCACGGATGCGGACGTGATGAAAGCGGCAAAACAACTCAACGCGTTTGATGCGATCATGCGGCTTAAAGACGGCTTCGCGACAGAAGTTGGCGAGCGCGGTGCATCTTTAAGCCTGGGACAGCGGCAGCTCATCTGTTTTGCGCGGGCTTTCCTGGCTGATCCACGGGTGCTGATACTGGACGAAGCGACGAGTTCCATGGACACGGCCACCGAACTGCTGATTCAGCGCGCCATGGAAACGCTGGCCGCCGGCCGCACGACTTTTGTAGTGGCACATCGCCTGAGCACCATTGTCGGGGCGGATATTGTTCTGGTACTTGACCAAGGCCGGATTGTAGAGTGCGGCACGCACCAAACGTTGCTGATGCAAAAGGGCGTGTACGCGGCGCTGTATGAAGAGTTCACCAACCCGGCGTAAAGCGGCTGGAACGATGCGGGCTACGATGTCAACTGCCCGGCGGCCGCCGCGGCGCGCCGCTGACGGAGTGCGTCGACCGCATTGTTGTACAGCAATTGCCGCTCGCGCTTGATCAAAAGTTGAACGTCATACCGCTCAAGGCCATATTTCGCGCCCACGCGGTTGAATATGGCAATTTCATGATCTGTGCATTCACCCACGCTCAGCGTATCGGAAATCATGGTGCCAAGCCATTCCTGAGCCTCCTGGGTGGATTTTGGCTCGTGTGTTTGCAACGTGCCCGTACCGGCGGCATTGATCATCACCATGAGCCGGCTTTCGGGCACATTTTGCCGCAAGGCAACGGAGACAAGCATCCGCCTGCAATCGTCATCAATCGCGCCATCAGCCGCCATCGCCGCCACCATCCAAGCCAAAAGACCGCTGGGTGACGGCGGCGGCGGGACTGGTCTGGCCGGTTGTCCGACCGCCGCCTGAACCGTTTGCGCGTTATCAGGCAGGATTTGATTGGATGCGGCGAGGCGCAATATCAGCGTCTGCGCCGCCTGTCCGGACATCGGAAGCATATTCAACAAAATCCATCCCCGTGATCCGTCATTCAGTACGGCGCCACAAAATGAACAGGTATCGGAAATGTCGTCCGTTATCGGCGCACCGCACTGCGGACAGTGCGCCGATGAGACCGCGGCAACGGTATTGGTCTTGATGCCGCACTTACGGCCCAACACCAGCAGATTATGGGCGACAGTGGAGTCCTGTGTGGACCGCGCCGGGCCGTTGTCAATTATCTGCCAGCGTTTGGCGGACCAGTGAATTTCAACGAGCGCCTGATCCATTGATGTGTCCCCGGAACCCGGTATCACACCGCGGGTTCGCACTCCGCCCACCGCACAGTCTCCCCAAAAAGCCCGACTGCCATTCTGCGGTTCCAGCAATTTGCGATAATTGTCACAAAACTCATTCGCCGCAACCTTGCGCAGGGGATCAATTTTTCCCAGCCGATCCGCGCGCACTTTCCGCCAGAACGCGACCGACACAATATCCTCGAGGTCCGCGAGGGTAAAATTATGATCCTGCGTCTGGAGTTCGCTGACACCGGGCAGTGCGGTGTTGAATTCCGCACGCCATTCGGATTCCTGGGTAATTTCGACCAGCACCCAGTCATACTCTCCGCTGCGAAGCTGCGCATGGCAGCTTTGGCACTGCGCTCCGGCATTGAGTTCAATCGGTGCGCCGCAATTGGGACAGTTGCCCTCAATCAGACCGTTTTTATCCAAGGTCCGTGCGCCGCGTCTGCGCAAAAACGACCAGTATTCCGCAAACCCTTCGCTTTCCCCGGAGCCGGATATCACCCGGCCGTCCAGGGTTAAAATCGTCTGATCCACGGCGGCGGCGTCAATGCGGACAGCGGCGGTATCAAACAGATTATCCGACGTGCATTGAACCAATTGCACCTGTTCAACGGTGATACCGGACATCCGGTCGCGCGTGCCTTCCGCCTGCTGTTCCAGAAATTGCAGACGAAATCGCTCATGCACGCCATCCGAGATAAACGGCCGCACCGTATCAAGCTTCTGACTGCACCAGGCGTCCTGTATTTTCATAAATGCACTGCTCACCCGCTGGTAAAAATGTTCCGGGTTGAAGTTCGGATCGGATTGCCGGAGCAGGCGAGCGGCGTCCGCTTCCGTGTTGTCATCCATAGCCTCCAGACCGCGGGTTTGCCGGGAGCTTCTCACGGCCCCGGCGACAGTTGTGTGGGTGTAATAGTAAATAACCACCGCGATAATCAGCAAAGGTATGCCGATGACCGGATGAATAATGACAAGCCAGATGATCAGGTCAATAAGGCCCGACCCACCGGCCCCCCCGCCGGAACCGCCTCCAAAGCCGCCGCCGCCGAATCCTTCACCTCCACCGGCACGCGCCAGCAGCAGCGACGGCGCTGCGGCCATGGCGGCAACAGCCGCAAATGAAACGAGGGCGAATCG
>JAKBBN010000005.1 GCA_021808485.1 Planctomycetota bacterium
TTTACACGCGGCCGGATGATATTGACCAATTGCAGTTTCGAGGTTTTATTCCGCCGGGCAACAAGATTCATGAGGCCTATGCCGGCGGTAAAATGCCCATTCCGGTGCTGCCGAAGGGGTACATCAAAACGGCGAATCATTACGGCATGTTCCCGCGCGGGCATTATGGACCGTATCTGGGGCGGGCGGGATTGTATGTGCTGCGCTACGGTCCCTGGATTATTGCCATGAATTGCAGCCGCCGGAAGAGTTGGAGTTTTACACCGGTCGCCGGCGGCCGGGGGCAGGCACGCGACCTGGTGAACGGGAAGATGACGGCCTTGGGGCGGCGGATCCATTTGGCCGCCCATCAGACTGTCATTTTGTTGCACGACTTCGGCCAATACCGCATTCGGTAATCGCGGGGCGGATCCGGTCGCGGGGCGGCCGGCTGTTGCGGCGGAAATGAAAATATGGCGTGAAATCAGCTGAAATCAACGTTTTTGCGTGCGGATTGAGGACCGCATGCCGATGATTTAATGCGCCGATTTGTCGAATGGTGCTCCAACAGGACGCGCAACAAAAGTTCAATTCGCATTATTTCGGGTATCCGCGTCCGCTTGTATGGAAACCGGCGACGGCATAAACTTTGGCTGGCTTATCCCGGCGATACAGCAAGTTGAAACAAAGGGTGTTCATGCTTTCTCCTTATGATTATCTGGCAATTGCAATTTATTTCAGTCTGATTCTTGCGGCCGGCGTTCTGTTGCGGCTGCAAAGCCGCAACACCTCCGACTATTTTCGCGCGGCGGGTGTGGTGCCGTGGTGGATCACCGGCGCGGCGCTGTTCATGAATTTCAGTGCATGGACATTTACAGGCGCGGCCGGTGCGGTGTTCCAGAGCGGTATATTCGTGCTGGCGCTTTACTTTTCCAACAGTTTCGCGTTTTTAACGTTGCTCTTTTTAAGCGCGCGGCGTTTTCGGCGCATGCGCACCATCACGTGGATGGAGGCGGTGCATAATCGTTTCGGCCGCGGCACCCAGCAGTTCTACACGTGGGTGAAAATTCCGCTGTTGCTGGCGATGGGCGGTATTGTGCTGTTCGCCGTCGCGGTGTTTATGTCTTCCATTTTTCATGTTTCCATAGCCGCCACGCTGGTGACCTGCGGCGTTTTAATTACGCTGGTGTCGTATTTCGGCGGGGCGTGGGCGGTGGCCGTCAATGATTTCATTCAGATGGTGCTGGTATTAAGCATCACCGCGGTGGCGGCGTACCTGGCCTTGCACCAGCCGACGGTGGGCGGCATTACGGGATTAATACACAAGGTGCCGGCCAAATATTTTTCATGGACATCGGTCAATCGGCCGCTGGGATTTGTCGTGAGCTGGGTGATCGCCATGACACTGCTGAATATTGTTACGGCAAACAGTGTGGAAAATTCGCAGAAGTTCCTGATGCTGCGGTCCGACCGCACCGCCCGCCGCATGGTGATTATTCCCGTTGTCGGCATGCTGATTGCTCCGATAATATGGTTCATCCCGCCGCTGGCCGCAGTGGCCACACATACCAATCTGCACACCATGTTTCCCCGGCTGCAACATCCATCGGAAGGCGCCTATGTGGCGGTGTGCATGGCCACGATGCCGCACGGCATGATAGGTCTGCTTGTAAGCACCATTTTCGCCGCCACCATCACCAATCTTGATGCGGTGCTGAATCAGGGTGTGGGCGTGGTGGTGCGGAATTTTTATCTTCCCATTATCCGGCCCGATGCCGATGAAAAAAGTCTGCTCCGGGTGAGCAAACGTTTAACCCTGGCATTTGGAGCCATTCTGATTTCCATCGGTATTGTCATCAGTTATTGCAAACTCATGGCGCTTTTTAATCTGACCAATCTGGTTGCCGGGCTGTTCATCCTGCCGCTTTCAATTCCGATGGCACTGGGTTTTCTTTATCTGCGGACGCCGGGCTGGTCCGGATGGAGTACTGCCGTTGTCGGCCTGATTACATCGGTCAGTATTTACATGATGCGATCGTCGATTCTCCACGCGATGTTCCCGCAGGGACTAAGCCATCAGGAAACGGTGGATGCGACATTTTTTCTGCCGATTTTCGCAATGCTGGTAATTGCCTCGGCGTGGTTTTTCGGCACTACGGCGTTCTACCGCAAAACCGATCCTGTGCAGCGCAAGGCTATTGAGGACCTTGCCGTGAACCTGGACACGCCGGTTCCGGAGGATATAAAAAGTGCCGCGGAACATCGCGGGCCGCTCTATCGGGTGCTTGGGTCGCTGTCCACCTGCTATGGGGCGGTCATGGGACTTTTTATCCTTATTCCCAATCCCATGGCCGGACGCCTGGCTTTTGCCTTCTGCGCCGCGGTCATGCTTACGGTGGGATTGCTGTTGCTGCGATCCGCGAGCACGGGCAATGCGGCTTTGGCGGCGGCGCCGGATATTTAATCAGGGCCGGCCATCAGGCCGGACCTTGGGCGGTTTTCGGGACGGTTGCTCCGGCCGTTCCGCCGCCCTGCGGGTGCCTCGCTGACTTAAATTTCCCGGTCTACGGCTGCGGCGATTTTTTTCAGGGATGCATACAAGTTTTTAAGTACCTGCGGTGTAATGGACTGCGCGCCGTCCGTCAGGGCATGTTCGGGATCGCTGTGGCATTCAATGATAAGCCCATCAGCTCCGCAGGCAACGGCCGCTTTGCACATGTCCGGCACCAGGTGGGCATGCCCCGTTCCCTGCGACGGGTCCACGATAATGGGGAGATGGCTGATGCGGCGAACCTCCGGCACCGTGGCCAGCGGCAACGTATTGCGGCAATGCGTTTCGAATGTGCGGATGCCGCGTTCACATAAAATCACCTGGCTGTTGCCGCGCGACATGATATATTCGGCGGCCAGCATGAATTCTTCCAACGTGGCCGAGATCCCCCGCTTGAGCAGCACCGGTTTTCGGGTTTCGCCGACGGCCCAAAGCAGATTGAAATTCTGCATGTTTCGCGCACCAACCTGCAGCACATCGGCATAGCGGCAAACCAGGTCCACCTGATCAATGGACATGACTTCCGTTACAACGGCAAGTCCTGTCTGGGCGCGTGCTTCGGCCAATATTTCCAATCCCTTCTCTCCCATGCCCTGAAATGCATAGGGGCTTGTACGCGGTTTAAATGCCCCGCCGCGCAGTCCGGTGGCGCCCGCTTCCTTTACCGCATGGGCCACTTCCAGCAGCTTGACGCGATCTTCCACCGAACAGGGACCGGCAATCAGGGCCAGCTTCTTTCCGCCCGCCGATCCGCCTAGTGTTCCGCCCAGCGGTACCACGGATCGTTCTTTTTTGGCCTCTTTGGAGGCCATTTTGTAGGGGGCCAGCACCGGCATGACTTTTTCCACTCCGCCGGCGTTTTCCAGCTTATCCTTATCCTTATTGCGGTCGTCGCCCAATACGGCCACCACTGTCCGTTCCGTACCTACGATTACATGCTCCCGCAGGCCCATTTCCCGGACCAGTTCAATAACATGCTGAACCTGCCCTTCAGTGGCGCCCTGTTCCATGACAATGATCATGACTGTTTCCTTTCCGCTTGTGTAATAATTCGGGTTTTGGCGTAACGCCGGTTTTATCGCCAGCGCCGCTCCATATTGACCCGCCTGCCGATCGTTGTTTCTATCTGTTCCGCCAGACGAAGCGCTTCGGCGGCCGTTTTCAGTGCGTATTTGATAGTATCAGGCATCAGTGATTTCATTGTGCAACTCCGGTATAAAACAAAACAAGCCCGTCTTTTTGGCGGGCTTGAGGGTGGTCGACACTGTTAGTTCAATCTCAAGTCCGCCAAGGATAAGTGTTGGTAAAATAAGCGCCGCTAAACCAAAAATATGGTGTGCGGGGTTCTAATTGGATGGAGGCAACGTTGACCATAGATTAAGAATATCGCGTTAAATTCGCGAAATGTCAAATTTCGTGAATCGGGAAGAATCTCAATGCGGTGGAACGGCGAAAATTGACCACATTTCCCGGCTTGCGGCGTTTGCGCGTGTGCCGGTGGGGCTTTGTCGCAGGCGGGTTAGCCGCTAGAATATATCGTTTATAGGAGTTTTTCGGAATGCTGGATATTCCCAAAATTGAACGGTTTACGCAAATGACGCAGGTGGATCCGCAGAATGATCTCGGATTTTTGTCCCTCGGCAAGGCGTTGATGGATGGAGATGAATTTCGCCAAGCTATTCCGCCGCTCATGACAGCCATAAAGCTTAATCCCGCTCTATCCGCAGCCTATTTGCTGCTGGGCGAGGCGCAACGGAAGGTGGGCGATCCGGAGGGGGCCGTTCTTACCCTTCAAAAAGGTTATCGCGTGGCACAGGAGAAGGGTGATTTAATGCCGCGGAACCGGATGGCTTCGCTGTTGCAGGAATTGGGTAGTAATCCGCCGGAGGAAAAGGCGGTGGAATTGACCCCGGAGCTTATCGCCGCGGGAAACATTAAATGCCGCCGATGTGGGCGAGTTGGGCCTAAAATGAAGGAACGTCCGTTCAGCGGCGCCTTGGGCGAAGAAATTCACGAAAGCGTATGCAATCCATGTTTCCAACTTTGGATTCGGCAGGGTACGAAGGTCATCAATGAACTGCGATTAAACTTGACGGAGGTAAACGCTCAGGAAGTTTATGACGGCCATATGAAGGAATTCCTAGGTATTAAGTGATTTTTAGGAGTGCCGCCGGACGCAACCGGCCGGCAGATGCGGCGTTTTATCTTTGTCCGGGGTATTCGGGCTAAATGAGGTCATGATGGAAAGTCAGTTACTTACAATTCAGGAAAAGGCCAAGCTGGATGAATTTCTCAAATCGCTGATCGACAAACGGCCGGAGATTTCCCTGCGCATTGCCGAAGCTCGGGAAAAGGGCGATTTGAAGGAGAACGCGGATTACCATGCCGCCCGGGAAGAATTGGCCCTGCTGGAAGCCAGGATTAAGGACTTGGAAACACGGTTGCGGCATGCATCCGTGGTGAATCCGGATGATATTCCGGATGACATGGTATTTCTGGGCAGTACGGTGAAAGTACGTGACTGCAAAACCGGCGATATGGAAACGTTCCGGCTGGTGGGGGAAATCAACAAGGGCTCATTTGACACGGATTCCGATGTCATGGAGGTTTCCGCCAGCAGCCCGTTGGGGGAATCGTTAATGCGCGCCAGAGTAGGCGAAACGGTTCGCGTAAGCGTGCCGCGTGGTGAAATTCGTTACGAAATTCTGGAGGTTTCCTAGAAGTCTTTCCGAGGTTATCACCCGCCGCGGCGGGATGATGAAAACACCGGGGGACGGGGTCGGCTGGTCGGATTGCAATGGCTATGATTTCAGATTACGCCGCTTCCCACTTGCCCGTGGAAGATGCACCTCCTGCATCGGCCGCGGTGGATCCGCCGGTCGGCCCGACGGCGGAATCATGCGTGCCGACATTGCCGGCGCCACCCGACCCGATGGACAATTCGGCGCCGAATATGGTGGCGCGACTGGCCGCACTTATTTGGCGACGGCACATCGATCCCGAGGATGCGGAATATCTTGCCGATCTGGCCGGCAATCGCATCGTGGTCCTTACTCCGCGAGGTCCGGCGGGTGTCTCTTATGCCACTCTTTTAAGCATATTGCTGGCGATTATTTTTGACGGCTCGGTTGCCGCTATCCTGATATACGGTGCGTTTTTCTGGAAGCCGCCGACGCATTACGGCAGCCGCGGCGGTGGTGTTATGATCCCGGCCGATGGGGCGACTGCCGTGGGCGGAATTATGCAGCGGGAAAGTACGGCGTTACCGCGCCGCACGACATTGGCGGCACACACATGGACAGGCACCATTCCCCGTCCGCCGCAATTGCACGCCGGTCCGACGGCGACATCCGCGCTGGCCATGGCCAATCTCCTGCGGAGCGGGAAAAGCACGGTGGCATCGCCACAGGTCATTGGATTGCCCAGTCCCGGGACGGTATGGAGCGGTCCGCCGGTTGCTGTGGAAACTCCGATTCACCCGCGTTTAAAGGTTCATACTCCCGCCCGTACGGCGCCACCGCCTCCGCGTTCGCGGGGGCCGCGTCCCGATCCGGCCTATTTCAAACGTTCCAGGAACGGGATAGACCCGAATGCGGGTTTCGGCAGTCCTCTGTCGCTCATCAAAGGCGAGCATTTCAGCCGATCCGGTTCCGAGGGTTTGAGCCATGGCCGCGGACGCGGAATTTCCGCTTTCGATAATCCGCGGCCGCAGGTATTGCAGCACCCTGACCCGGTTATCCCGCTGAAATATGAGTTTCAGCCGCCTCCGCACTCTCCGGTGCTGCGTGTGACGGTGCTGCCGGACGGCCGTGCGGGCAATATAAAAGTCATTCACTCCAGCGGCGCACCGACGGTGGATCAGGCGTGTGTGGATGCCGTGCGGGGATGGAGATTCTTTCCGGCGATCAAGGACGGAAAAAAGATCAAGTCTCACTTTACCGTGAAATTTCCGGAGCACGGCTATTAATGGCGCCGCCTTTACCGCCGTTTCATCCGTTGTCCGGACGGATTTTTATGGTGCGATCTCAACCCGTGAATAGCGGGAAGAAATTGACTCCATCAGCGTGCGCATGGCCCGACTGCTGATTTCCACCCCGCCGTCCTGCGGACGCAGGCAACGTATTGTAAATCCCGCCGCGGGCCGGCCATGAACCGGTACAAAGCTGATATGATCCAGATTGACCCGTCCATCCGGATGGGACGAAAAAAAACGACCGGCGATTCGATACCGTCCCGGTGCGGGCGGAAATATTGCATCCGTGCGCATCGGAAAAGAGAAGATGTATTGCGATCGTATGGAAAGATCCAGCCGCTGGGCGTGGAGTACCAGCGTTGCGTCAATCGGGCCGAGCAGGATTTTGATCGCGCTTCCAGCCTGCATGGAAGATGGATTAAGGGAAGGGTTTAAAGTCCGGAGCATGGCCGGAGTAATGCGATAAATATTGGCCAGATAGTCCGGTGTCTGGCCGGGTTTAATGGTTATCAGGCGGCAAAGCGTGTCTCCGGGGGCCAATGCCGAACTGAACAGCGTGCGGCGGTTAATCTGATTAAGCATCTGCCGGATCACGGCGGCCTGGGCTTCGCCCAGGCCGCCCACATCGCCCAGCGCCCGATTCAGCAATTCCCTGGCGGTAATCGGATTTCCAAGAGTGAGTTGCGCCCTGGCGCTTCTCACCAGCAGCCGCGCCCGCCTCTGTGATCCCGGCGCCAGCACCATCAAAACGTCCGGATGCCTTCTTACCAACTCCGCCGCCGGATCATTTTGTCGTGCATTGCTTATGGCCGTCTCTTCCCTGAACTGATGATTGCCGGATTTCCGGTCCGGCTGTGATCCGGCGGCGGCGGGGACCGGGTGATGTTTTTTATGCAGCGCGTGCAATATGGATTGCCGGATTCGCAGCCCCTGAAAAACACCTCCGGCCACAATCACGCCGACAAAAACCCACACCAGCCCGGTGATAGCCGGTGAATCTTTACTGGATTGTAAGCGGGATCGCATCTTTCAACCGTCATTGTCGCAGACCGGGCCGGCGGGAACCGCCAATGAGTGCGGCCGTCCGCCTTTATGCCTGTCTCGGTCGGCAGGTGATAACGCGTTTGTCCGTGATGATCATGGCCACGGGTACATCATGCGGTTCTTCGGGTATCAAATCCGGCAACACCTGTTCATCAAAGCAGAGGGCTACGGTAACCGCCCGCAGTTCTTTTTGGGGTAAAAATCGATCATAGAAACCTTTTCCGCGTCCCACCCGGTAGCCGCGGGCGTCAAAGGCCAGGCCGGGTACAGCCACCATATCAATCATGGATAAGCTCACGGGCGTTCCGGCTTTGGGCTGCCGCAGGCCGGAAAGATGCGGACTGGCCTGAGTTTCAAGTGATTTGACCTCAACCGGTTCAATGGACCGTTCCTGCCACAACACCCGCGGCACGATGATTGATTTTTCCGCTTGCCATGCGGCCATTGCCAGCGTGGTCGTTTCCACCTCCATGTTCATGGATAAAAAAACCATAATGCTTTGAGCCGCCAGGAACGCCGGCGTGGCCGCCAGATGCCGGCAAACCGCCTGAGATCGAATGTGGCGATCCGCGGCGGAAATCTTACTCAGGATGTCGCGCATCTGGGTTCGAATCTTATTTTTATCCATTGGCCGCCGCCTTTTCGTATTGTCCGCATTCCGGCGCCTGTGTTCCATTCCGGTCCGTACGGATGCATTCAATCAGGCTGCCGGATCGTGAAGGCATTTTAACCGAATTCCGCGGGTTTGCGTGATGGGGAAACCGGGTTTTAATCAGGTCGGCTTTCCGGGCGGACTTTTCGGATTGGCGCCGGCGTCCGCGGCGGCCTGGTCCATGGATTGCAGCTTTTCCAGATATTTCCGGATAACCGCCTCATGCCCGCGATTCACGGGGTTGTAATACTTCTTTTCCACCCCGAGGTAGTCCTGCGGAATGTAACCTTCGGCGGAATCGTGTGCATATTGATACCCCTCGTGGCCAAGCTGTGCCGCTCCCGGGTAGTGCGTATCGCGCAAATGCCGCGGGACCGGCAGCACGCGCTGTTCCCGCACGTCGGCGTCGGCGGCGTCTATCGCCAGCGTGGCGGCATTGCTTTTTGGGCAGGTTGCCAGATAAGTGACCGCCTGGGCCAGCGTCAGCCGGCATTCAGGCAGGCCGACAAATTCCGTTATCTGAATTGCCGCGGCTGCCAGTACCGCGGCCATCGGATCGGCATTTCCAATATCTTCCGATGCACAAATAGCCACGCGCCGCGCAATAAACCGCGGATCCTCGCCGGCCGCCAGCATGCGGGCCAGCCAGTAGACGGCCGCATCCGGATCGCTGCCGCGCATGGATTTAATCAGGGCGCTGGCCGAATCATAATGTTGGTCACCGGCCGGATCGTACACCATGGCTTTGGCCTGCACGCATTCGCGTGCAATATCCAGAGTGATTTCCACGGGTTGCCGGCTGCCGGCTTCCTGCGCCAGCGAGGGACCGCTAGCGCCGGCGAGTTGCGATGTGACGGCAAGTTCCAGGGCCATCAGGGCCCGCCTGGCGTCACCTTCGCTTTGCACCGCCCAATAATCAACGGCTTGAGGGGTCAGCCGCACCGGTTGCCGGCCGTAGCCGCGATTTTCATCCGCGGCGGCGCGAAGAATAACGCGGCGGATGTCGGCGGGGGTAAGCGCCTCAAACGCAAATATCTGGCTGCGCGAAATCAGCGGAGCATTAATCGAAAAAAAAGGATTGCCGGTTGTCGCCCCAATCAACGTGATAATGCCCGCCTCCACATCCGGCAGTAGAATATCCTGCTGTGTACGGTTAAAGCGGTGAATTTCATCCAAAAACAGCACGGTGCGCTGACCGATTGTTTCCAGGTCATTGCGGGCGGCCGCCAGAATATCCCGCACCTCCTTGACTCCCGCGGATGCCGCGTTGATTGCCACAAATCGCCGCCGTGTCTTTTCCGCAATAAGCTTTGCCAGTGTGGTTTTTCCGGTTCCGGGAGGACCGTAAAAAATGACGCTTATCAGTTGATCGGCCTCAATCATGCGGCGCAGCAAACGGCCCGGCGCCAAGATTTTTTCCTGACCGATGAATTCGGACAAGTCATGCGGGCGCATGCGGGCGGCCAGCGGCTGCACCGCTTGAATTCGCTTATTCCTTGCGGGAGTAAATAAGTCCGACACGCTGGCTCCTGAGTGGCGCCCCTGCGGCAAACAGGCTTTCCATGCCGCCAATTTCCGCGGCACAAGGCCTGTGCGTCCGCCGCTTCGGCGGTGATTCACCGGACTAATTATACCGGGCGACAGGTGGTTCCCGTCAGCGGAGAAACCGAACCCCGGCGGCAACACCGCGTCGCCATTCCGGCCGCCCGGCTGGAATGGATTTTTGGCGAACTTTTCCCATGCCGGCGTTACAGTCGACCGCCAAGCGGGTCCCATGCCCGGCCGTCATGGGCCAGCAGTTCGTCGGCCTGGGGCGGCCCCCAACTGCCGGGCGCGTATGGGGCTAGTTCAACGGCGTTGGCTGCCCAGGCCTCTTCGATTGCATCAATGATGGCCCACGACCCTTCCACTTCGTCGCGGCGGATGAACAGCGTTGAATCCCCGATGATCGCATCCAGCAGCAGCCGTTCATAGGCTTCCGGTGAATAGCTGCCGAAGGCCTCATGATATTCAAAATCCATGGCGGCCCGGACGATTTGGGTTACGGTTCCGGGCCGTTTGGCGTTCATCAGCAATGAGATGCCCTCATTGGGCTGCACGCGCACCGTCAGCACGTTGCGGGCCAGTCCACTGCCGGGGGTATTGAACAGCACGCCGGGGGCGGAATTAAAATGAATGCTCACCTCGGAACCCTGGAGTTTCATCTGTTTGCCGCTGCGAAGATAAAAGGGAACTCCTTGCCATCGCCAATTGTTAATGTAGAGCTTTACGGCCGCGTAGGTTTCGGTCGTGCTTTGCGGAGACACACGCTCCTCATCGCGATAGGCTTTCACCGGCATGCCTTTGTTTTCCCCCTGTGAATACTGTCCGCGGACGGTCCATTGTGCGGCTTGCTGTGTGGAATATGACGGAATAGACTTGAGGACGCGGACTTTTTCATCCCGGATTGCATCACCATCAAGAGCCACGGGCGGCTCCATCGCAATCAGCGTTAAAAGCTGCATCAAATGATTCTGAACCATGTCACGCAGCGTGCCGGCGGTTTCAAAATATCCGCCGCGGCCCTCAACCCCAAGTGTTTCGCCGACGGTTATCTGCACATGATCCACATAGCGGCGGTTCCAGATCGGCTCAAAAATGCCGTTGGCAAACCGCAGCACCAGCAAATTCTGCACTGTTTGCTTCCCAAGATAATGGTCGATACGGAACACCTGCGATTCGTCAAAGGTGCGATTGATGCGGTTGTTGAGTTGCCGCGCGGTATCCAGATTGCTGCCGAAAGGCTTTTCCACGATAACCCGCCGCCATGCCCGGGCGTTGAACGGATCAATATTTCCCAGGCCCGCGTCACCCAGGTGATCAATGATAACGCCGAATTCCGCCGGGCTCGTGGAAAGGTAATACAGCCGGCGGCCCTGCGTGCCGTGCTTCTGGTCAATCTGTTCCAACCGCCGGGCCAGGCTGCGGTAGCCGTCGGCATTTTCAAAAGGACTTTGATGGTAGTAAATGCGGCCGGCCAGATCGTTCCACACGGTCTCATCCGCCGGTTTGCAGCGGGAAAACTGATTGACGGCGTCGTGCATTTCCTGTCGGAATTGTTCGTCGGTCTTCGGCCGCCGGGCAAAACCGACCACAACCGTGGACTTGGAAAGCAGATTTTCCCGGCTCAGGTTGTATATCGCCGGAAGGAGCTTCCGCGCCGTCAAATCTCCGGTAGCGCCGAAAATGACAATCACGCACGGCTGGGCTGTTGACGTGCCGGATGATTTGCCTGAGTTCCCGGTCAACTGTTCGGACATTGTGTGACACTCCATCGCCAATGTGCTCTTTCCTGCTGCGGCTTGAGCAATTCAAAACCGGAGTTATTCTAGACGAATGTTTGCCGTGCGGCCACCGGCGCGGGGGGAGCGGCGGAGGCCGGCAAACCGAATTTTCCGGAGCATAGATGAATCAATTGAATACAGGTATGAATAAAAACTTGCTGTGGGCGCCGTGGCGGCTGGACTATATACGGGCGGTTGCCTGCGGAAACGGCGGCTGTTTTTTATGCCGGTATGCCGCGGCCCCCGAACTCGACGCGGCCAATCTTGTGATTGCCCGGTCCGCCGGCGGAATGCTGGTGATGAATAAATTTCCCTACGTGAACGGACATCTGCTGGTTGCTCCGTACCGTCATGCGGCGGATTTATGTGATTTAACCGCTGCCGAACGCGCGGAGATGATGGAGCTTGCGGCGCACAGCCAGCGGCTGCTGATGGGGACAATGAATCCGCAGGGGTACAATATTGGTGTGAACCAGGGGCGATGCGCCGGCGCCGGCCTGCCGGGCCATGTGCACATGCACGTGGTGCCGCGATGGAACGGGGATGTTAATTTTATGAGCGTGGTGGGGCAGGTGCGGGTGATTCCCCAGGCATTGGAACAGGCGTACAGCCAGATTTCCGAGGAGCACAAGCGGATTGTCGGCGGCTCCGCGGCGCCGGCCTGAGCCTGCGCCGGGTGCGTATGGGATTATTGTTCAATAAGAGCTTCCAATCGCAGTCTGCGGTCGTAGCTGCGCATCGCCGTCAGCAGTTCATCCATGTCACCGGCAATGATTTTGGAAAGTGAAAAATTTTGATTCAGCCGGTGGTCGGTGAGGCGGTTTTGCGGGAAATTGTAGGTACGAATCCGCTCGTTGCGGTCGCCGCTGCCGATCATCTGCTTGCGGGCGCTGGAGCGGGCGACCGTGCGCTGATTATCAAAGTGTTCAAATACGCGTGATCGCAATATCCGCCAGGCCTTGTCGCGGTTTTTATGCTGGCTGCGTTCATCACGCATCCGCACGGTAATACCCGTGGGTAAGTGCGTGAGTTGCACGGCGGATTCCACTTTGTTCACATTTTGGCCGCCCGGGCCGCCGGCCCGGGATACGTCCTCGCGTACATCAGCGGGATTGATGGTGATGTCGGACTGATCCGGCTCCGGCAAAACGGCCACTGTGGCGGCGCTGGTGTGGATGCGGCCCTGTGTTTCGGTTTCCGGTACGCGCTGCACACGGTGGCCGCCGCCTTCCATGGCCAATGCCCGAAAAGCCCCGGTACCCCGGACGCTGGCGATCAATTCGCGAAAACCGCCCCGTTCACCGGGCGAAAAGTCAATGGTTTCAAAACGCCATCCTGTGCGGTCTGCATGCCGTTTATACATATCGGCCAGATCACCGACAAAAAGGGCGGCCTCATCCCCACCGGTGCCGGCGCGAATTTCAAGTATGACCGATTCCACCTGAATCTGGTCGGCGTCGAGTACGTCGTCGACCAGGCCTTCCATTCGGCGGGATAGATCCGCGGATAATGTGTTCGCCTCGTCATGGGCCAACGATTGCAATTCCGCCGACTGGCTGGTGTCCGCGGCCAGCATTTGGGCGTCTTCCAATTCCTTTTTGACGCGCGTGTAGGCTTTATAGGCTTCCAAAGACCGGGTAAGCCGGCCATTTTCACGGGAAAGTGCCACAAGTCGGGCGGCATTCTGCGCAACGGTCGGATTTTGCAGATCCAACTGAATTTGGCGATGGCGGGCGGCCATGTTCTCCAGAGTTTTAAGGATGATGGCGTATGCTGCTTGATCGTTATCCACCGGCATGGTGCGAATCCTGATCCTATCGGCCGGGCAAAACGGTGACATTCCGGAAACCGCCTGCCGACCGCTTATTTGGAACAGGCCGGTGCAAGCCGGCAGGGGGTAAAGCAAAATCGTCGTGCCGACTGTTGCCAGCGGGCACGACGATTGATTTATTGCAAAATGGGATAACTACTTTGCGGCCGGTTTCATTGAAAAATTGGCGAATTTCTTCTGGAATCGTTCCACGCGGCCCGCGGTATCCACAAACTTCTGTTTGCCGGTATAGAACGGATGGCAAACACCGCAAATTTCCACTTCAATATGTTTGAGCGTGGAGCCGGTTTCAAATGTGTTGCCACAGGCGCAGCGAACCTTGGCAAAGTTATAGGCGGGGTGGGTGTTTTCCTTCATGATACTTTCCTTGATTTTACATAAGCTGTAGTTTGCCGCACGTTTGGCGAAACAATCATCTTCTACCATTTTGTCCCGGGGTATATCCCCTTAAATAGCGGCGTCCGGACTCGAACCGGAGACCTTGGGCTTATGAATCCCGCGCTCTACCAACTGAGCTACGCCGCCGCAAACAGACCGGAAAGTGTACCATCATTTACCCTGTTTTAGCAAATGCGAAGTTGGCAAATAAACGCAAAAGCGCAAAACACCGCTTGGAATCGCGTAAACGGCCAATTCGCCGTTGCCTTGCCAATGTCTTGAATGTTCGGCGGCCGGTTGTCAGTTTCATTCAGCAGGGGGGTGGCAGCATCCGTGTGAGCGCGCTGCTCGGCGTAGAACCAGGGTGAAAAAAATGAGTAATTGCTTATCTAAAAGGCTTTAATTCAACATCATACGGAGGATTTTGTTGGGCAGGCATCTGGACGTTTTGTCGCCGCTTCCATACTATATGAGGCTCGATTCGCAGCGGCTGGCCGGATGGTCGGTAACGGCATGCGAACGAACCATTATTTTAGGTTTCAAGGGTTTTAGGGTTTTTAGGACAGGTACAGGAACAAATCATGGTGGAAATCAGCGCAAAAGATGTAATGGCTCTTCGCGTTCAGACAAATGCGGGGCTTATGGATTCCAAAAAGGCTCTTCAGGAAGCCAACGGTGATCTTGCGGTCGCGGTTGAATTGCTTCGCAAATGGGGTGCGGGCAAGGCCGATGCCAAAATGTCCAATGAAATGAAAGAGGGGCTTGTCGCAGGTAAGATCAGCCCGGATGGCTCTCTGGGGGTAATGTTGCGGCTGGGCTGCCAGACCGATTTCGTGGCGCGGAACGATGGCTTTCAGAAATTGCTCAAAGATCTTCTGGAATTGGCCTACAACCATCCGGTAAGCACCGCTGCGCAGCTGGGAGAATTGCCGTATTCCGACGGCTCCGGGCGAACGGTTGCCACGGTCATCAAGGAATTGATTGGCGGAGCCATAAAGGAAAATATGGCCGTAACCGGATTGGCGAGATTCCATGCTACCACCGGTCAGATCGGTATGTACGTGCACCACAATGCCAAGGTCGGCACGCTGGTGCGGGTGGACGGCGGCAAGGGGCCGGCTGTTGCGGCGCTTATCGGCGAGGTGGCCATGCACATCACGGCCGGCATGCCTGCGGTGCCGATAGCAATATCCCGTGAAATGGTGGACCCCGCGATTGTGGCCCGTGAAATGGAAACCGCCGCGGAATCCACCAAAGGGAAGCCCGCGAACATTGCGGAAAAAATCATCGCCGGCCGTCTGGATAAGTATTTTGGTGAAACGGTGCTGCTGGAACAGCCGTTCGTCAAAGACGATAAAAAGCGCGTCAATGACCTGGTGAAGGATGCGGGCGCTGCCACCGGTTCAACACTGACCATCGTTGAATTCGCCCGCTTCAAGGTCGGCGAAATTTAATCCATCGGCCGTCCCGGACGTGGAATGAACCGCGAGCGGCAATATGGCTCTTTGTCGACGAATTTTCCCGCGCCGGTGCGGGCGCCGACGGAAATATGATAAGATAAACTTGGATGTCACGGTATATTTTTTGCGGAGCATAAAATGGCCGAACCAAGATACAAGCGTATTTTGCTGAAAATTTCCGGTGAAGGGCTCTGCCGGGAAGGCGGTTTCGGCTTTGATAACAAAGAATTGCACGCAATCGCCGAACAAATAGCCGAAGTGGCGGCCGGCGGCGTGCAGGTCGCCGTGGTTGTCGGCGGCGGAAATTTTGTGCGGGGCGAGTCGCTGTCCGCGCATGCGCATGTGCAGCGGTCCACCGCGGACTATATGGGCATGCTGGCCACGGTGATTAACTCGCTTGCATTGCAGGATACGCTGGAGCACCTCGGCCAGCCGACTCGCGTGGCCAGTGCCCTGTCAATGATGCAGGTATGTGAACCGTTTATCCGCAGAAAAGTTGTCCGTCATCTGGAAAAAGGGAGAGTTGTGGTTCTGGCTGCGGGCACCGGGAATCCTTTTTTCACCACGGATACCTGTGCCGCACTGCGAGCAACCGAACTCCATGCGGATGTGCTGCTGAAAGCCACAAAAGTCGACGGTGTTTACGACAGTGATCCCAAAAAAAATCCGTCCGCACGGCGGCTGGAGCATTTATCTTACCGGCAGGTGCTTACGGATAACCTGCGGGTGATGGATATGACCGCGATATCACTGGCCATGGAAAGCAAAATTCCCATCATTGTCTTTAATCTGAAAAAAACGGGGAATATCGTCCGGGCGGTTTCCGGTGAGGCTATCGGCACGCTTATTGGTGATGAGGTCCGGTCCGTGCAGAATATTGAAGTGCAACCGGTCGTCTGAATTCGCCGCCGGACAGCGGCTTGAAAACCCGGCGAAAAAATATACTCAGGAGCATGGACATGGCAATTGACGAAATTTTATTTGAAGCCGAAGAGAGCATGGAAAAAGCCATTGAACACCTTCGTCACGAATTGCGCGGCTTGCGCACCGGCCGGGCCAGCACTTCCCTGGTGGAATATGTGAAGGTGGATTATTACGGCACCCCGACGGATTTGCGAGCCTTGGCGTCGCTGACCACTCCGGACGCCACTTCCATTGTAATCAAGCCGTTTGATCCGGGCAGCTTTAAGGATATTGTCAAAGGACTGGAGGCGGCCAACCTGGGGATCAATCCGATCAGCGACGGCAAACAGGTCCGCCTGATTCTTCCGCCCCTTTCCGGTGAACGCCGGCAGCAGCTGGTCACCAAGGTAAAAGAAGCCGCGGAGCAGTGCCGGGTGGCCATGAGAAACATACGCCGGGATGCCAATAAGCATGTCGACGCGCAGGAAAAAGAGTCGTCTTTGCCGGAAGACCAGCTTAAAGCGGCCCGCGATGATGTGCAGGACCTGCTCAAACGATTCGAACAATCAGTGGATGAAATTGTCACGGCCAAGCAGGGCGAAATTACGGCGCTATAGCGGCAGCCCGGTTCTGTCTTCCGCGCCGTGCGTTGCATGTTTTACCTGCCGTCCGGATTCGACGGCGATTCGAGTTCGTCATCATCGGACGGATCCAGCGGCCGTGAGGTGCTGTACTTTCCGTCAAGCCATTTTCCGAGGTCCAGCAGGTGGCATTTTTCCGAACAAAATGGAAACGCAGGCGAAGCGGCGGCGACGAACGTCATTTTGCAGATGGGGCATGTCGTCGCGGATGGCGATTCATTCGGATTTGCAGGCGCCATGAGTTTTTCCGTTACGTGTCTGAAACAACCAGGAATATTGCCGCGTCCGCGCTTATCCGATTCGCCGCAGACCGCATGCGTAGCCGCCGTCACGGTTCATGGATGCCATGTCCGTGTGAGTGGGCAATGCCTTGAATTCGTCGGCCTTTTGCCAGGATTTTCCCGTTTGCGAGGCCAAAAACGCGTCTATAAGCAAATTGTTTTCAGCGGGGTCAATGCTGCAAGTGCTGTAAACCATGACGCCTCCGGGCGCCGCCATTTCCGCGGCCTGCGTCAGCAATGCCAACTGGGTTTTCTGCATGGCGGGTACATCTAAAGACGGCCATCGCCATCTTGCCTGAACGCGGCGGGCCAGCACACCGGTATTGGAACACGGGACATCCACCAATACCGCATCAAACTTCATTTTTTCCGTGAGCATGGAGGATTTTCGCGTCTCCACAGTGGTGACCTGCAGCTGCTGGGCACGGATCATCAACTGTTCAAGTTTGCCTTCGTCAATATCGGCGGCGATCAGTTTTCCCGTTGGCACGAGCCTGGCCAACTGCATCGCCTTGGTTCCCATGCCGGCGCAAAGATCAAGAATCACCGGGGCGGACGGGCCGGACTTTCCGTGCAGCAGGCATGCCAGCATGCCCGCCGCCTTTCCGGAGGTGGGGTCTTGCGGAGATAAAAATCCAAGGGCGATTTCCCGGGCCAGCGCGGGTGACCAGCCATGAATCGCAAGATAGTAACCTTTTTGTTTATGAGCCAGCAGGCCGAGCCCGGCGGGGGGCGTATATGCCGGATCGTCGGCACGCACGGCGATAACCGGCCGGGCATTGTCCGCAATCAAAACAGGAACAACGGTCTTTACGTCCATCCAGGTGAACATGGACCGGACCAGCATTAGCGGATGACTGATCGCCATGGCAAGGTGGCCGGGCAGATCGGCTTTTGGATCGGGGAATACCGGTTTAGCCAGGCGCACCTGGCGATGATAATCCAGTGGAAATGCATCGGCGGATAAATCGCCTCGATCCTCTATTTCCAGCATCAGCCGCTGGGCGGCACGAAGAACGGCGTTGATAAGGCCCCCGGCGCGAAGAGCCGGCGGATAATGTTTGGCCAACTCCACAGTGGTATCAATTGCGGCGTAATCCGCAATTCCATCGCACATGAGAAGTTGATACATGCCCACAAGCAGCAGCGTCTGGACGTGCGGATCCAAACGGTCGAACGGTCTGGTGAGCAATGACTGCGTGACGCACTGGAGCGTATTCCGCCACCGAATCACGCCGTGAATCAGATCAAAAGCAAGCGCCCGATCACTCGGCGAAAGCTTTTCCCATAGCGGTGCATCATGCTGCGGGATGATCGGTGGAGCGGCGATTTTACGCCACGCAAGTAGAATTTCGACGGCTCGGCCGCGGGCTGTGGTTCGCATGGCAGCATGATACTGCAAAATAAAAAAAAGTGGGAAGAGTTAGGCGCGGCTTCGCAAAATTACGTATTTCCGATGCCGGTTGGCCATACATAAATTTAACAGGCGGCGACGTTTTCCGGCGCGGGCGCCGTCCGCACGGGCGGCCGCTTATATCCGCGGACGCCGATTGGCTTGCCGGAAATAACGCGGATCATTCCATCGTTAAAACGTGGCCGGCCTTAAGGGTCAGCGGTGAATTGAACATGATCTGTGTGAGGTTTGAATCCCGTTTCAGGGTGATAGATGTGGGTTTGTGATCAAGCGTTGCCGTTCGGAATGTCCCCTGCAGCTGCAGTTGTCGAAAGCCGATGGACCCGGATGCACAGCTCAATTCCAACCGTTGTCCGATGCGCCGGATCGTGCCGAAGCCCGACGTCATGACCCAGGGTGCATGAAAATCACCGGGTATCTGCGGGGAAATCATCAGACTTTCGTTCGGCATATCCGGCTTGAATCCGGTGGCGGCCAGCAGTGTTGCCCAACTGCTCATTGGGCGCGAGTAATGATCGCCGCATTCCACATGATTCCACGGCATCCCGGCCCGCAGATACCGCTCATGAACGGCGTTCACCAGCCTTTGGCCGTCATCGTAACGGCCGTGATCCATCAGGAATGAAGCGAAGGCGAATTCAATGCCGGACCATACGCCCCCGGCCTGGAGATTTTCCAGCACCAGCAGGGATTTGCCGCCGCGTGGGGCCGAGGCGTTGCGCAAACCAGTGGCGCCGGAGAAGTTGTATTTCCAGATGCTGGCAAGAGCCGAGACCAAATGTTCCTTGGATATGCCGGTCGACAGACCCATCAGGTGGCTGAACCATATTCCGCTGATCTGGTCGCTCATGCACATTTCGTCGCGTTTATCGCCATCCACCCACAGACTGTAATACTGCCCGTTAAACAATAGTCGATCAAAGGACGCAACCGCCTTTTGCCGCAGGTTTTGCCAAGTTGCGGCCTGCCCGGCATCGCCGGCATAGCCGGCAATTTTGGCGGCCGCCGCCAACGCGCCGATCCAGAGCGAACAAATATATGCGGGCGAGCCGCGCAGACCCCATTGGTCATAGGTCTGAAAGCCGCAGTCGGTATTTGGCAGGGCGTCGTTGTCATGAATCAGCGAAGCGGTAAATGCCATCGCTTTTTTCACATGGGGCCACATGAAATCAAGATAGGTTTTGTCCGCGGTCCATAAATAATCGCGGAGCACCATCATGACAAATTGGGGGTTCATGTCCACGCGCCCCCAACCGCTTTGATCAATGTGATGAAAATCTCCATCATAATTGTGCGGTACCTGCCCGTTGGGTTTCTGGAACTGCAGCATGTGCCGCATCTGGCCCAACTTAAGCCCGGGAAACAGTGCGACAATCGGGAAACTTGCGTCAAATTCAACATCCATGGTGCTCTGGCCGCAGCAACCAAGCCCTTCCCAAATCGAATAGTTCCCGGCTTTATCCCACCAGGTGTTGGTGACTGCGGTTCCCAGGTGACTGGACCAGGCAAATGCCATCGGCGCGCCCAGGGAAGTGGCCGCCAGCGTGCGGGCGAAACTCCGGGTATGGTGGCGGTGTTGGGCGTAGTTGCCCACCATGAACTCGCCGACCTGCTGGGCATCGGCAAACCAGTTGTCATAGTTGTGGCCCATGTCCCGGCCGTATTTGCTGAAATGGTGCGGAAAGTGCCAGGCCAGCGTAAAGCGAATTTCCTTTTTCGCGCCGGGCGGAAGTTCCAGTTCCGCACAAAGCGCTCCACTTCCCCATGTGGAGTGCGAACGGTCCACCCCGGCCAGGCGGGTAAGGTTGTTCGCAATCTCCAGCAGAATTTCGCGCTTACCCGCAAGAGTGGCCATGGTTTTGGGGCCGGTGATTCGGGCGTCGCTGATAATCCGCCCCAGAAGCGCATCGCGCGACAGCACGGCCAGCCAGTGATCCGCCTCGCTCTGCGTCAGCTGCCGGATCTGCGCGTCAATCAAGGTGAAAGTCTGCGAAGGGTCCTGTTCGGCGGAAGAATTAGGCAGCGAACCCGTGTTAAAAAACTGCTGCAGCAGATCCACAAGCATCCAATTGAGCCGCGGCGTATTCCAGTTAAAAGGTCCCGCGGCAGTGTACTGTGGAAAAGTGCCGCAAATCCAGGAGCATCGTCTTGTTGGATCCGTCTGATCGCTGTGCAAGGAAAGGCAAAGGCTGCCGATGGTCGTTTTATCTTCGCCTCCGGCATCGGTGCGCATCAGCAGGTTCGCTCCGCCGGGCATATGCTGGATGGCGTTGTGGAGCCGGCGCTGCGGCCGGCCGGCCGCCAGTGGATTATCCAAAAGTGACAGCAGGCTGACGGTGACCGGGCTGTGCGATCGGTTATCAAGAGTGAAAGTAAAATTAAAGCCGGGCGTGCCGCTGGTGCGTGCGTTGCCGGGGAAGAACGGAGAAAATGCCTCCGCACTGATCCGTACCGGCAGTGAATCGTCCACATAACGCAGGCTTGTCATGGGGAACCAGGCGTCATATTCAATCGCTTGAACATCCTGCACATAACCCAGGGAGTACAGGTTGTTTTCATGCGGTCGCAGATACAGACGGCGCATTTGCGTATCTCTGGGGTTTCCATTGGCCGTGCGCAGCATGAACTGCAGGCTCTGCGGTCCCATCGGGGGTTGACCGGACTGACCGGCCGGCAACTGCCCGGCCCAGGCGCCGGCGTTGAAAATAAGCCAATCGTAAAAACAGCCGTCCGGGCGGATATCCACATATCCGGTTCCAATGCCGCCCAGCGGCGACCCGGAGGCGGTGGCAATCGTTTGCGAGATACGAACTATTTCCGAGTCAGCCGCCGGTTTTGTGGATGGCGCCGGAGCGTGATCGGTCTCAAGCCGGACCCGGTGGGGGGGCATTACTTTTGCCGGCGTTTGCGGCGATTGAACCACCGCGGCCGCCACAGCGGCGGAGGCAGCCTGCACAAAGCTGCGGCGCGAGAATCCGGCATATGATGATTCTTCTGGCGACATGTCATTCCTCTTTCCGGACCCGGCGGACGGTCCAGTGATGAAGCGGTGAATTCGACGCCGCCGCAGACCGTTTACAACGCCCCGGAGAAAGATCGCGGCACCGCACGTCACTGGAATCTATCGTACAATAATGAAGTGCCGATGAAAATACCCGTCGGACCCGGACCGCGGCAGGGCAATCGGCGGCGATGTCAAAAAGCCGTGTTTGCGTTATGATGCGACTTGGAGATTTGTGCAATGGAAACGCTGCAAAAAGGCGCTCAAATACCGCTGGAAATCGTAACCCCCGCTTTATCGCCGGAGAATCCGGATATTCTTACCTCGGTGGAGGCGCTGGCCGCGGCGCTGCCCGGCATAGACCCTTCGCGGCTGAATCAGATGACGTCTATTGCCGCCAAATACAGCTTCCGGCTGCCGCGGTTCTACGTGGAAAATATTCTTACTCGTGCGGCGGACGACCCGTTGTGGGAACTGGTTCTGCCCAATGATGGCGAACTCTACGACAGCGGCACCGAACGATGGGACGCCTTTCAGCTTGCGGACAAGGTGGTGGACCATCCGCGATGGATTCAGAAATACCGGTATGAAAGTCTGCTGCGTGTGACGGATTATTGCAGCGGCTTGTGCCGCTACTGTTATCTTAAGAACCGCGATGTCACGCCGGGCACCATCACCCACGCGGAAATTGACAACATGTTTGACATGGCGGAGCGATCCGCCGGGCTGGGCGATCTAAGGGAAATTATTCTCAGCGGCGGCGACCCGCTGGCGGTCGGCGCGGGTGTTATCAGCCATTTGGCGCAGCGGTTGCGGCGGCTGAATCAGCGCGTCGGCAGGCGGATTACCGTCTGCATTCATACGCGTGAACCGGTATGGTATCCGCAGCGTCTGCTGCGCAGCACCGCGATGCAGCAGGCTGTTACCGAACTCGCGCCGAGTTCTTATATTCTTCATGTGGTTCATCCACGGGAGGTCACCCCCGCGTTGCTGGAATCACTGGACATGCTGGTGCACTTGACCCCGGCCCGCCCGCCGCTGCTGATGACGCAGCACCCGCTTTTCCGCGGCATCAACAATGACGCCGGTGTGATCACGCAAATGTACGACCTGCTGGATTCCGGCCGCGTGACGGTCATGCCGTATTATCTTATTCATCCATTTCCCGACGGTACGCTCCCGCAGCATCGCCTGACGTTGCCGGAAAGTCAGGGTATTTTGCGCGGCCTGGCTTCGGCGCCGGGCACGCGTGTTCCCCTGCTGACGATTCCCACACCGATGGGCAAATGTGTGATCGGCCCGTATGAACAGCTCGTTGACCGCGGCGGTTATTACCTGCTGCACACAAAAGACGGTGTGCCTGTTCACTATTCGATCGGGGAACGATATAACCCCGAGGAAATTCGGCAGGCTATCCCTGTCGTTAAGGATGTGACGGCCGATGCCCGCTGAGCCTGTGTAACGCATCAGGCCGGCGGACTGGCATGGTCTTAATAACCCGCCTATATTTCCGATTTGTACAATCGATGTCGGCGTTCAGGAAACATGCGTGAACCAAAAGCAAAACAGACGTATACCGCGATGGTGGAACTGGGAAGATATCCTTCTGATTCTGCTGCTGGCGTGCACACTTTATTTTCCCGGCATCGGCCGGATTTCGCTGTTTGACCGTGACGAGCCGCGTTTCGCCGAGGCCGCCCGGGAAATGCTTAACAGCGGCAATTTTATTGTCCCCCGCTTTGACGGTGTGCTGCGGCCGGACAAGCCGCCGGTCATCTATTGGCTGATGGATATCAGCTACAAAATTTTCGGCGTAAGCACAATGGCGGCCCGTCTGCCGAGTGTGATATTTGGATCTTTAACACTGCTGCTGGTGTATTGGATGGCCGGCCGGCGATTCGGCCGACTCACCGGTCTCCTGGCGGCGATGATGCTGGCGGTGTCGGCGCTCTTTTTTGCGGAAACCCGCCTGGCGACGGCCGATTCCGTCATGATTTTTTTCACAACCCTGACCATGGGCTGCCTGTGGTCCGCATGGGATGCCTGGAATGCATCGCGAGCCAATACCATGCCGCACCCACAGGTGCATAACCTGGCCAATGTTGAGAACGGCTCGCTGCTCAATGAGTATCCGATTGCGGGCGGCGGCGGCTTTTCGTGGGAAATGGCCGGTCTATTCTGGGCGGCAATGGCCGGCGGCATCCTGACCAAGGGTGTTACGCCGATTTTTGTAATTTGCACCGTGCTGGCCCTCGGGCTGTTTACCGGCGGCTTGCCCGCCGCCTGGCGGCAAACCGGAATAAAACGCCTGCCGACGGCGCTGCCCCGGCTGTTTGCCGCCGCGATTTTCAAGGGCAACTGGGGCTGGTGCAAAAAACTTCGACCCCTGCGAGGCTTGGCGCTGCTGGCGGTTTTGATCTGTCCGTGGTTTGCGGCCGCGTGGATTGAAACCAGAGGCAAATTGATTGCGGAAATGCTGAATCAGAATCTGGTACAGCGCACAACCTCCGGCCTGCAGCACCATGGCGCCCCGCCCGGGTTTTATCTGGCGGTGATATGGGCCACGTTCTGGCCATGGAGCGTGCTGTTGGTGCCGGCGGGGTATCATTTGTTGCGCCGCGCCCGCGGCCGCACGCCAATTATTCTGGATCGTACCGCCTATCAGTTTTTGCTCGCATGGATCGTACCGGCGTGGCTTGTGTTTGAATTGATCGTCACCAAGATGGTGCAATATGTTCTGCCTCTGTTTATTCCGCTTGCCATTATCTGTGCGGATACGCTGGTGCAAAGCTGGCATCGCATGACGGATGTGCTTAACGCCGGATGGTTTGCGGGCGCCCGATGGGTGTGGATGATCATCTGGATAATTCTGGGCGGAGGGCTGCTTCTGGCCACGTGGAAATGGCTGGCGCCCGCGGATGGCATGGAATTCCGCCTGATCGTGCCTACCGGGGCTGCATTAATGGCCGTGGGTGTGGCGGGAGCCATGAGCTGGAATCGGCCGGCGTGGCCGTTTGTGACGGTGTTCACATTTGCCATCGCCCTGTTGCTGGCGGATACCGTGTCCCTTCCGGCGGTGCGGCAACTGGATATCAGCAGGCGTGCGGGCATGGATATGCGGTTGCTGGCCCAGCGCGGCTATCATCTGGCGGCGGCCGGATACATTGAACCGACGCTTGTATTTTACTCCGGTGGAAATATCCAGCTGTTCGGCGGCGGCCCGCCGCTGGCGACAAAGGTTCCGTTCGCATCGCCGGGCCATCCTTTGGCTCCCAATGCCCTGAAATATGCCGTTGTGGTGAATCGCCGTACGCTGGCATGGCTGAAGCGGCATCATTTCGTTTTCTATCTGCATACCTGGTTTTCAGGAATTCAGGCCGCACGCGGCCGGTTTGTATGCATCAGTGTCATTACCAATGTTCCCCGCGGCCTTCCTGCCGGGAATTCAGTGCGGACACGACCGGGAACAGCGCCGCGGCAGGGCGGTCGCCACGCCGCTGGTTAACAGCGTCCGGCGAATATTGGCGGGTAATGGCCGCAGCGCCTATGATGCTGGCAATGATTGAAAACAACGGGCCAAAACAAAATGCAATTGTTGTCCGCCAAGTCTGCAAGACATTTCCGCAGGGAACGGGCAGAATCAGCGCCTTGGATGGCGTTACTATTGACGTTGCACCGGGAGAATTTGTGGCCATTATGGGGGCCAGCGGATCGGGTAAATCCACCCTGTTGCATTTGTGCGCCATGCTCGAAAAACCGGACAGCGGCAATATTCGGATAGCGGGACAAACTCTGGAAAATTTATCGGAGAAACAGGCGGTGGAATTCCGCCGCCGGACGGTGGGCGTCATCTTTCAGCAGTTTAACCTTATTCCATCGCTTACCGTGGAGGAGAATATTTTGCTGCCCGTTCGGTTGGCCGGCCATTGCGGAAAGCCGGAGACGGACTGGAGCAATGAATTAATTGACCGGCTGGGACTTTCGACACGCCGCCGCAACCGGCCGGACGCGTTATCCGGAGGCGAGCAGCAGCGCACCGCCATTGCCCGGGCGCTGGTGATGCGGCCGCCGGTGATTCTTGCGGATGAGCCAACCGGCAATCTTGATTCCGCCAACGCGGGGCATTTCTGGAAATTGCTGGCCGGTGTGCTGCCCGCAGTGCAGGCTACCGTTCTGCTGGTGACCCATGAACCGACCGCGGCCATGCAGGCCCGGCGCGTGGTTGTATTGCGCGACGGCCGGGCCGCGGGCGAATTTTTCGTTCAGGATGTGCAACATGCAACTGCTTTGGCAGCTCGCTATCAGGAACTGGCGCATTAAGCCCGGCCGCGGCATCCTGGCCGCGGCTGTTGTTTTGTTGGCCGTCGGACTCGTGACATTTACGGGACTGCTGCTGATGGCCGCACAGCGACATTTTCACCACCGGCTCACGGCATGGCTGGGCGGAACGGATGTACGGGTGCGACCGCTGGTGGCGCAGGCCGGCCGCAAGATTCCCGCAATAATGCTGGCAAATATTGCGCAGCTGCACGGAGTGGCGTTCTGCGGCGGAAAAACATCCGCATGGGCCAGGTTCAGCCATGGTGGACATGCATCCCTCGCCAAATTGGAAGCAATTTCCTGGCCGGAAATGAACCGGCTCGACCCGCTGATATTGTCCAGCGGCCGACTGCCCGCGGACGTGCGGGGGGGATGGGGCAACAGGATCGTACTGGATGGCGGCCTTGCCGGCAGCTTGCATGTGCGGCCCGCGACGGTGATTAACGTGATAACGGCGTCGAAAAAGGCCGCGAATTTACAACTCTCGGGAATCGTGTCACGTTCCGCAGTCAAGCGATTTTTGCAGCCTCCGCGTGGTTATATATCAACACGATTGTTTCACCGGTTATTTCCGGCATCGGCGGGCTATTCTGAAATTGACATCCGCCTGAAGCGAGGTGTGAATAAGCAACTGTTTATCCGCGCCTTGCGGAAGTTTGCGGGTCCCGCCGTGACGATTGCATCGGCCGGAAACGCGCGAGCGGCATTCCATAAAGTTCGCGAGCTTTTCAGCCGGATCAGGATACTGGTGGTTGTGCCCATCGCGGCGGGCTCCGGTCTGCTGATTCTGGCGATCATGGTGACGGGTATTGCGGATCGCGTGCGCTATCTGGGGCAGTTACGCTGTCTGGGGGCCGGCCGCGGGCAGCTTGTCGGGGCAGTGCTGCTGGAGGCCGTTTTGCCGGCGATTGCGGGCATTGCGATGGGGATTGCCGGCGCCGCGGCTGCGGCGGTGCTGTTGGCCGGTCATTTCCCAACAATTTTCGGGGCTGTCGCCCTTACACCGGGCGCTTTGTTCTGGGGAATAGTGACCGGCATATTGGCGGCGGGAATCGGTGTGATTGTGCCTCTTGCCCAGGCTTTGCGTGCCTCGCCCATGGCGGCTGTGCGTATCGCCGCGGCCGGACCGCTTTATCGTCCGATCTGGCCGTTTCTTGCGTTCGGCGCGGCGTGTGTGGCGTTACAGCGGTTATTGTGGTTGATTCCGTCCAATCGGCTGGCGGTGGTGGTGTATGCGGTTGTTGGCGGACCATTGCTTTTTGCGGCGGCGTTTGCCATGGGGCCGGTACTGGCGGCCTGGCTGGAAGGATTTTCCCGCCGCCTGTTGCGGAGAATCTGGCGGATAAACGGGGAACTGCTTTATGGCACATGGCGGCGGAAGCCATTTCGTACCGGCTTTCTGATTGTGTCCATGATGTTCGCAACAGCGTTCCTGATTTCAATGCGAAGCCGCGGCGCCGGATTGATCAAATCTTGGGAGTTCCCCGCGCATTTTCCCGATGCCTTTGTCTTCAGCCCGGTATCGCCTCTGTCCGCAAAGCGACTGCGGCAACTGCCGGGAAAAGTCGCCGGTATCAAGGCCGCCGGCAGTCTGACTGCATTCTGGGTTGCGCCGGCCGCCCGGCGCGGCAACGCCGCACAGGCGACTGGAAATATGCTGTTTATCGCAGCGCAGCCGCGACGTTTCATGCGGATGGTGGGATTGCGGTTTTTGCGCGGCACACCGCAAACCGCGGAAAAGCTGCTGGCGCAAGGTTCCGGCGTGCTGGTGGCCACGCGACTGAGGCGCAGCGCGGGAAAAATTCCCCGGCATATTACCCTGCAAACGCTCTATGGCCCCACCACGTTCAAAGTGGCCGGCGTGGTCTATTCACGCGGGATGAGCTTGGCCGCCGGATACATGCGTGTAGGACACATATTTCATGCCATGGCGGGAATTTCGATATTGGGAACGTTGCGGCAATCCGCGAAATACTTCGGCATTGCCGGCGCCAATATGGTGCTGCTTACGATCAAGCCGGGGTATAAAGGGATGGCTGTGGTGATCGCCGTCAAATCATTCCTGGGACGTTCCAGCCATCCATCATTTCTTTCCGATATGTTTAATTTTAAGGCCATGCAGTTGCGCGGCACTTCGGTTCGTGCAATGAAGAGAAAGCTGAATGCCGTGGTGCGGCGGGTCATGCATGCCTTGTCGCTGCTGGCGATTGCGGTGTTCGTGGCAGGTGGAATAGCATCCGGTTTATTGATTGCCGCGGACATTCGCTCCCGCCGACATGAACTGGGAATTTTGTATGCCGTTGGGGCCTCGCGCTGGCAGATATTAAGGCTTTTGTTGGCCGAGATTTCCTTAAACGTGGTGCTGGCGGTGTTCATCGGTATGTTGACGGCGATTTACATAACCTATATGGCCACACAGGTGGATCATCGCCTTATGGGATTCAATTCTTTGCTGGTTATTTCCTGGGCGGCGGCGCCCATCGCGCTGGCGGCGACGGCGGCGGCGGCCTTTGCCGGTGCGGCGCTGCCGCTGGCCCGCATGTTCCGGCGACCGGTATGTATTCGCGGATAAGGGCCGCCATCGGCCTGCGTCCCGGGCTGGTCTGGAACAGCCGGTCGCCTGCGAGGATTTGTGCGGCCCGCCGGTGTAATTGGCAGGCGGCGGTTGCTGTGCGATAATCCTTAAATGATCCGATCGATCGGAACGCATCTGTGCCGACCGGAAGGTATAGATCAGGCGTGTTGGTAAAACGGAATTTGCGAAGCCTTCGGGCCGGGAGTTAATCATGATTATCGCCAAAGTGGTGGGCAAGGTTGTGGCCACGGTAAAGGATGCCGGTTTTGAAGGCAAAAAGCTGGTGGTAGCCCATGCACATGTCATAAAGGATGGGCAGCTCGTTCCCGGTCAAAATATGATCATCGCCAATGATGAACTCGGCGCCGGGGAGGGGGATATCGTGCTGATCACGCAGGGGAGTTCGGCACGAATTGCGCCGGGCATGAAAGCCTGCGCTACCGATGCGGTAGTGATCGCCCTGATTGACCGGATTGATTCGGATGGCCGGCCGGTATTTAGCAAGGCTTGACCCGACGGTATAACAGTCAGGAAAGGATCATTTGCATGTTTATGGCCAGAGTCAAGGGAAATGTCACCGCGCCGGCGAAGCATCCAACTCTTCGCGGCCGACTGCTGATAATTCAACCGATTGATCCGATTGACCGCAAAGAAACAGGCATTGCGCAGGTGGCGGTTGACACGCTGGGCGCGGGGATGAATTCCGTGGTGATGGCCACCAGCGACGGACGGGTGGTGCAGGAGATGCTGAAGGCGGCGGATGATTGCCCGGCCCGTCTGGCGGTGGTGGCGATCGTGGATGCCGCGGACGCATCCGTCGCACCGGCAACACGCGCAGCAGGGGCAAAATAATGTATTTGGGAAAAGTTATTGGCGGAATAGAGGCGAGGATGCGCGTGGCGGGGCTGGAATCACAGCGCCTTGCGGTAATTCAGCCCCTTGATTTTGACCAAAAGCCCGTGCGGTGGACAATTGTTGCTGCGGATGTAGTGGGGGCATCGGTTGGCTCGCTGGTCCTGTACGAGGAAGGTCGCGAGGCGGCCAATCCCTTTCACCCGGCATTGCCCGTGGATGCATGTGTGACGGCAATCGTGGAAAGCTACCAGTACGCCGACAGCCAAGCGTATGCATGAGCTTTTCATGTCTGGGCGGAAGAGTTTGCTCACTTGGTTGCAGTAATTCGTCTGTTTGGCGGGCCGCCGACAGGTTCCGAATCATTGCCGGGCCGGCTTGTTATTGAACGTTCAGCCGGTTTCCATAGGCCATGTTGAACGCGGCGCCGTGCTGTCATAACCTGCGGCAATAAGCTTTCTTAACGGTAATTGGTGAATTGCAGCGGAATTTCCGGTGGTTTAGCCCGCAGGTCCGCGATCACCGCCTGCAGGTCGTCCTTTTTCGCCGCGCTGACGCGCAGCGTATCCCCCTGGATAGATGGATTTACTTTCAGGCCGAGCTCCTTGATGCGCTTTTGCAGGGCTTTGGCCGTATCACGGTCAATACCGCTCTTGAGTTTTATTTTTTGCCGGAGCGTGGAGTGCGTTGCCGGTTCAATTTTCTGCCGATCCAGGCACCGCGGATCAACCCCACGCTTGGTCAGCTTGGAGATCAGCACCTGCAGGACGGCTTCCAACTGGGGTTCGTTATCCGCGGTGATGGCAAGCAGCTTTTCTTTTTTGTCCAGATCGCCGATACCGGCGGACGTCCCGCGGAAATCAAAACGCGTGCCCAGTTCCTTTTTTGCCTGCATCAGGGCATTGTCAAATTCCGGATAATTGATTTCATTGACGATATCAAACGAAGAATCCGAGGCCATTTTGTTGCATCCTTTTTCTGATTTAAGTGCCGTAAACGCCTGCGGCCGGGCGGGGAAATTTACCAGGCCGCCGGCCGGGTGTTGGAACGTTTGCGTCCGCGGAAATAGCGGTACAGCGGGCCGACAAGCACGGCAATGACAAACATCCAGATGAAAATAAGCAGAACGTTTTTGGCCCAGCCTGGATGGTCCGGCACCATGTAATGCCGCCATTGCCGGTGCGAAACCACCTGTAATGCCGCGGCCGCTAAATTCATGGAATCACCTTGTTCAGCGGATAGCTGATCAGGCCGGTGGCGCCGGCCCGCTTCAACCGGGGCACCAGTTCGCGTTCCAGTTTTTCTTCCACGATGACTTCCACCGCCACCCAGCTGCCATCCGCGAGCGATGAAATGGTGGGCGATTTTTCCGCGGGCAGAATGGCCAAAACGGCGGAAAGCTTTTCGCGGGGGGCGTTAAGCTTAAGCCCCACCTTTTCACGGGCGTTGATGGCGCCTTGCAGAAGCAATGCGATATTTTCAATTTTTTCCCGTTTTGCCGGTTCTTTCCAGGCATTATGGTTGGCGACAAGCCGCGTTGTGCTGGTGAGAAGGGTGTCAATGATTCGCAGATTATTGGCGCGAATGGACGAGCCGGTTTCCGTGATATCCACAATTGCATCAAGCAGGCGGGCTTTAACTTCCGTTGCGCCCCAGCTGAATTCAACTTTCACCGGAATATTGCGGGCTTTGAAATAGTCCCGCGTTACCTGCACAAGTTCCGTCGCGATAACCCCGTTACTCAGTTCTTCCGGCCGGGTGACGGCGGATTCCTGCGGCACGGCCAGCACCCAGCGGGCCGGTTTGCTGGTGGCCTTGGAATAAACGAGTTCGGCAACCTCATGCACATTCGACCCGTTTTCCCGGATCCAATCGGAACCGGTAAGCCCGATATCGATCACATTTTCCTCGACATAGCGGGACATTTCCTGGGCGCGAAATAAAACCACTTCAATGCCGGGATCGTCAATCGCCGGGAAGTAACTTCGATCATTGACGCTAATTCGCCAGCCCGCCTTGGCGAACAGATCAATCGTTGCGGATTCAAGTGACCCCTTGGGAATTCCCAGCCGGAGAATTCCGGGTGCGGGTTTAAGCATGTGCTGACTCCATTGAAAAATACGTTTCAGTCGGCGGCGTCCGCCGCGGACCCCGGATCCAGCGTCCGGTGCGAAAGCCGGGTGTTGTTATTTTTTCGCCTTGTGCCTGGCCGTTTCCTTATGTTTTTCCTGCGTCTTCACCGCCGGCTTGTCGCCGGTATGCCGCGAGGCTGACTTTTCCTGATGCTTGTCAGGATGCTTGTCGGGAGCTTTGGCCGCCGGCTTGGGCGGGTCGGCGACCGGTCCTTTCTTGGCGGCAGCCGGTGCGGCCTGCGGAACCGCCGCCGCCGTCGGGGGGACGAGTTTTGCGGGCGTCGGCCATACACGCGGCGTAAAATCTTCGATTTCCCTGCGGGTGCCGCGATAAAAATCAGCCATTTCATCGCCGCGAAGAATTCTTTCCAGAGCCTGCTGCAAGTCGATGACGGTCGTTTCCGGTCCCGCGGCTTCTTTCGTAATCATCCACAGGAGCAACTTGGTATCAACGGGCACGGCATGAACGTCAAATGCATCCATGGCGACAACCGCTTCCACATAGGGATTAATGCCGAAAAGCGTCTGAAGGTATTTGCGAATTTCCGCCTTTTTCATATGCCGCAGACATTCCAGACTCATCTGATGTTCACGATCAAAAATAGATTGCAGCGTGCGGCGAAGCGCTGTACATCGCGAATCCGCAAATGGATATCGGCTTCCGATAATAGACATCGTTTCCAGGGTTGAGGCGACCCGCAGATCGTTGAAATCAACCATGGCGCCAATGAGCTTCGCAGCCGCGGCTTGTCCGCGGGCGGGTTCACAATCGTATTCCATAAAGGCTTCCACCAGGCGATGGATGGGATCCGGCGGGGTTGGCGAAGCGGGACTGTCCGGAGCATGCCGAACGATCCGGGCGGCGATTTTCTTCAAATTATCAGGTTTGATTCCAACTTTATTCATGTGACCCTTTCGACTTGTTTTTACGACGGCCGGTGGCGGCGCGCGATGCGGCCGTTACGGGCCGGCCGGTCGGGGAAAACGCTGATTCGGTTGATTCTGAACTCGGCGGATTTGCCGGCGAGGGGGCGTTTTGGTCCTGCGGGACCGCCGGATTCGGGACGGATTCCTGAACGGTGGCAATGGTGGCCAGAACTTGGGCCTGCTTTTTCAGTGAATTGTCCAGATGAAACGTGAGCCGCGGCGCGAATTTCATGGTCAGGCCGCGGGCGACAAACGACTGCAGCCGCTTTTGTGCGGAATTCAATCCCTGTTGGATGGTCTGGTCGGGCCGTGCGGACATGACACTGACAAAGACCTTGGCATCACGGTGGTCCGGTGTAATCTGCACACGGGTGACGGAGATCAAACCGGTCAGGCGCGGGTCGGCGGTGCCGCGGGCGAAAGCCTCGGCTGCCAGCCGCATTATGCGGGCTTCAATTTTTTGATTTCGCACGCTCATGGTTACGATTCAATCCCCGTGAGGAGAAAGTATGATTCCTGTCAGATGATTTCAATCTGAAAATCCAGTAATTCAGTCCGCCGCTCACGCTGCATTTGTTCAACAACTTTGGCCAGGGCACTTTCAAGAAACCGGGCGTCGTTTCCAACCATTGCCAGCCCAAGCATGGCGTGCTGAGGATGGTCAAGAAAATCAACCTCCGCCACGGACACATTGCAGCGGCGCCACCGGTCTTTCAACGAGCGAAGAATGCCGCGTTTTTCACGCAGATTCAGGGCGTCGCCGATTTTTAAATCCACCTGAAGAATTCCGATCTTCATATCGTCAGCCGGCCGGCAGTCCGGCAAAAAAAACAACCCGGCCCGCGGCCTTATAACGTTCGGGCCACATCCACGGTCTTGTAAGCTTCCAACCGGTCGCCGATTTTAATATCGTCATGACCGGCGAATTTAACGCCGCATTCCAACCCGCCGCGCACATCCTTTACATCCTCTTTGAATCGCTTGAGCGACTCGAGGGTCAGGCCTTCGATGAAAAGATTGCCCTCGCGGAAAATGCGGTATTTATTTGTGCGCTGCAATACGCCGTCGGTGACAATGCAACCGCCGATGTTGCCTACCTTGCTCACGCGGATGACCTGGCGCACTTCCGCATGGCCGAGTATCTGCTCCTGTTTCTCCGGAGCCAGCATGCCCGTAAGAGCTTTGCGGATTTCATCGGTAATCTGGTAAATGATGTTGTACAGCCGGATATCCACGCGGCGGGCTTCGGCGAGCTTGCGGGCCGTTTCATCCACTTTGACGGAAAAACCGACGATTACCGCATTGGAGGCTTCGGCAAGCAGCACGTCGCTTTCCGTAATTCCACCCACAGCCGAGTGCAGCAGTTTTACCTGCACTTCCTGGGACAGTTCCTCCGTCATTGTTTTGCGAAGGACATCCACGGAACCCTGCACATCGGCCTTCAGGATCATATTGAGCTCTTTAATCTGGCCGCGTTTGATCGTGTCGTACAGGTTTTCCAGGGTTACCTTGCTGCGCTGTGCGATTTCCGCATCGCGGTCCGCCCGGGCGCGTTCCTCAGCGATTGTTTTCGATTGGCTCAGGTCGTCCACAACATAAAGTGGATCGCCGCCGACGGGAACGTTATCCAGTCCGATTACTTCCACCGGTGTTGCCGGACCGGCTTCCTGAATGGACAGGCCCTTGTCGTCGATCAGTTGGCGTACGCGGCCGGAGGCCGGCCCGCACACCACCGGATCGCCTATGCGAAGCGTGCCATTCTGCACCATCACGCGGGCTACCACGCCGCGCAGCGGATCCATGAAGGATTCAATGACAGAGCCTCTTGCCGGCAGACCGGGGGAAGCCCTAAGTTCGCGAAGCAGGGCCACGTAATCCAGATATTCGATAAGCTCTTTAACGCCCTGACCGGTGGCGGCGCTGGTTCGCACCACTTCCGTGTCACCACCCCATTCCGCGGGATTAAGGCCGTTTTCCGCCAGCTGCCCCAGGACTTTGTTGGCATTGGCTTCGGGTTTGTCAATTTTGTTGAGCGCCACGACGATCGGCACGCCGGCCGCCTTGGCATGATTGATGGATTCGATTGTCTGCGGCATGACGCCGTCATCCGCGGCCACAACCAGCACCACGACATCGGTAAGATTGGCGCCGCGGGCGCGCATTGCGGTAAACGCCTGGTGTCCCGGCGTGTCCAGGAAAGTGACGCGCTTGGTTTTGCCGTCCGAACCGGCGACTTTAATGGTATACGCACCGATATGCTGCGTAATTCCGCCCGCTTCACCCGCTGCAACCTGGGCGGAGCGAATCTTATCCAGCAGGCTTGTTTTACCGTGATCCACATGGCCCAATACCGTCACGATGGCGGAACGCGGCTCCTGAGGCGCCGCGGCCGCTTTTTCCCGGTACTGCCGTTCCATGGCCGCATACAGCGATTCTTTGGCTTTCACCACCAATTCAATGCCAAAATCGATCGCCAGCATCTGCGCTGTCTCTGCGTCCAGCGTCTGGTTCACCGTGACCATGGCGCCCTGGGCCATCAATTTTTTCAGCAGTTCACCGGATTTGACGCCCATCGCCTCGGATAACTGACGGACCGTAAGTGGAGGGGTGATTTCCACGGCCGATGGCCGCGCGGCCGGGGCGTGCGGCAGTTGATTGCGAGACTGGGACTTGTTGATCTGACGCCGGCGGCTGCGAAAAACATCGCCGGTGGCGGATGCCAGTCGCTCCGCACGATCCTGAAGATCGGCTTCACGCCATTCACGAATCAAATCAATGCCCGCATCGCCGGAGCGGGTTGAACCGCGGCGCGGATTTTTGCCTTTGGCGCGAGCCGCTGATTCTTCATCATCGGAATAGGAACTTTCAGTACGACCCTTTGCCCGGTGGCCGCTCGCGGAGGTGGGCAGCGGCATGCCGCCCCTGCCGACGGGCGGAGGCCCGCCGAGATTGGCTGCGGGCGGACGCGGACGGGAGCGCGGTGCGGCCACTTGATCCGGCGCCTCAACGCGCACAACCTTGGGGCCCTGTAATTGCGCCGGGGCCGGTACATTGCGATGGCCGGCGGGCGCCACCACCGGTCGTTGAACAACGTTGGGCACGCCGCGTGGTGATACAACCGTCGGCGGCCGTACCGGCTTAACCGGCACTTCCGCGGCGGGTTTTACCGTGGCGCCGCCCGGCGGCGGAGTTCCGTGAGCCGGCTGACGTTTGGCATGGCTGACGGCGTCCGCATCCGTCGATACGGCGGCGGCGTGTTCGGCGGTGCCGTGTGCATCGGTTTTTTCCGGCTTGTGGCCTGGACGTACCGGGTGGGCAGGAATTTCAACAGGCGTGACCGGCGGTTCATCCGGCTTGGCCGCAACGGTTTCAGGAGCCGGGTGCTCAACAACAGCCGGAGACTCAGGCTCCGCCGCCGGACTGGCGGATGATTCGACGGTTGAAGTTTCCACGTCCTCGGGAATGTCCCGTTCGGGTGGGGTCGTCGTTTCTGCTTTGGTGCCGCGGGATCTGCGCCGCGGCGGGGCCGAATCGGATTCGGCGGGGGGCGGCTCTACGGTCAGAGTGGCGGTGGAACCTCCTGCATCGGTGTCTTCGGTGCGATCTTCCGTTTTCGATTTGCGGCCGGCCTTTTTCTTGATTTTCGCCACATCGACATGGGCGGCCTTTTCAACGGCGGTCCGGGGCGAACCGGTGCTGAACCACTCGCGGATGGTTTGCGCCAGACCCACTCCCACGGAGCTGCGGTAATCCTTTATTCCGGGTATGTCCTCAGCCAGACATTTTTCAACAATGTCTTTGCTTTCAACGCCGAGTTCTTTGGCGAGTTGATGTACTTTCATCGTACTCAATGAACGCTCCAGTGAATGAGGGCCGCTGATCGCCGGGGAATAATCGGGCCGGCCTGCGGACCCCGTATCAGGTTTTCCAGTGCGCCGTGCTCACAGCGCGGCTCAATTCGGTGATGCATTTGCATCGGGTTCCGGTACGGCCTCCTGGGCCGTCGCGGAAGTTTCATCGGCCGGTCCGGCCAGCGCCATGGCTGTGGCGGCGGCTTCCGCACGGGCGGCCTGGGCCTCGGCGGCTTTTCGAACGGCATCTTCCTCCGCGATGCGTGCCGCATTCACACGGGCGGTATCCAGTACCGTGGCGGCAAGCTCCGGGGTAATCTCCAATTCTTTTACCAGCGGCTCGGCCCCAACTTCATCAAGGTCGTTGAGGTTGATAATGCCCAGCGCCACCAGCCGGTCGACAAACTTGTCGTCCACACCGGTAATCGTCTTCATGACCTTTTCCAGATCATCCAGACCCTTGCTGTATTCCGGCGGCGTAAGGATGTCAATATCCCAGCCGGTCAGGCGGGCGGCGAGGCGCACGTTCTGGCCCCGTTTGCCGATGGCCAGCGAGAGTTTATCTTCATTGACCACTACCGTGGCGCGGTTTAATTCAAAATTCAGGGCGATTTCAATAATTTCCGCCGGCTTGAGGGCGTTGGTGATCAGCACCTGACTTGATTCATTCCAGCGCACAATGTCGATTTTTTCGCCCCCCAGCTCATCCACGATATTTTTAATGCGGCTGCCGCGAACGCCCACGCAGGCGCCCACGCAATCAACTTTTGTATCAATGGAAGAAACGGCGATTTTTGTGCGGTAGCCGGCCTCACGGGCAAGGGCGCGGATTTCGATGATTTTTTCCTGTACTTCCGGTACTTCCAACTCAAAAAGCCGTTTGATGAAATCCGGATGGGAGCGGGAAAGAATGATTTTCACCTGGCTGCCGACATCGCGCACTTCCAGCACCAGGCAACGGATGCGTTCGCCGGGTTTGTGGGATTCGCCCGGAATCTGTTCACTGCGAGGCATGAAGCCCTCGCACCGGCCCAGGTTGACCGACAGGATATTGCCCTCCGCTCGGGCTACCGTACCGGTGATGAGTTGGCTTTTGCGATCGGAAAACTCTTCATATATGCTGCCGCGCTCGTCCTCGCGAATTTTCTGGATCAGAACCTGTTTTGCGGTTTGCGCCGCAATTCTCCCGAATTCCTTGTAGTCGATGAGGATGCCGTTTTTGCGGACTTCAATGTCGCCGGTCATACGGTCTATGGTGCACATCACGTCATCCGCTTCGCCGTAGAATTTACGGGCGGCCGAAAGCAGCGACGTTTCAATATCGGTAAAGATGGAATCCTTTTCTATGTTCTTGTCGCGTGCGATGGAGTCCACGATACGCAGAAGATCCTGATTCATGTTGTTTCTAACCTCTTGCAAATATCCTCACCGGATCATGCCGGCGGGCCGCCGCAATCAGTGCGGCGCATTCCTTATGCTTTCAATCCGCGCGAAAACACGTCTTTCGCACCTGGCGTATCGTCCGGTCCCGGGACAGGTTGATTCCGGCCGTCGATGCGCCGCGGCCATGTAAATAACACCGCTCCGGCTGGTCCGACGCCTCCGGTAATAATCCCGCGGACGGCCGGCAAAACCCGGTCATCAGGGAAACCGTGCCGCACCGCAAGCGGTGCGACTCATGACAAGGGGAAAACAAAACCCTCGTGATGACACACCGCGCGGTGCGCCTGCGGAACAATAGGCTGTCCCGCCCGTCTGGAGGACGGCTTGGCAGGCGTGATTCTATGAGACTTATGCCTACGCATAGCTCTGCTCAATTCCACGCAAAAGCTGCACGTCAAACTCCCAAAGGGACGCCAAAGGCCGGGACAACACCCGTCCAGAACGAATCAACATTATACCCGTCTGCTGGAGAACCACAATCCGTCTGAATTTATAAATGCGAAAACAAAATGCTTCCGTTTGACTTATCGCCCGATTGCGTGGTGGTATAACCCGTTCTTTTCAATGGAATGTGAAGTCCTTCCCATCGGTTTGACCAAAATTGTTTCGCACAAAAGAATTTTTAAGGGATATGAAATATTGACTTATGCCGTCGGTTAAATTAACCTGTCGCATTCGAATTTTCGCTGCGGGCGATTCCATGTATCTGGAAATTTGCGTCAGGTGGACGAAAATGAGGTGGTTTGGAATCGCCGCCGTTATGAATAAGGGCGGCCGGTTGCGATCGCAGCGCAGCGGCTGAAGGCCGGTTATTGCCGGAAATATGAAATCTGCGAATGGAGCTTAGAACATGTTACCTGTGGCCAGAACCAGCAAATCCCGCAAGGGTATGCGCCGCGCCCATCACGCCCTAACCGGAATTGCCGCGGTTCGTTGTCCCCGTTGCAATCAAGCCAAGTTACCGCATCGCGTATGCGGAAGTTGCGGTTATGTGAATCGTAGCCTGACCGTCGCGACGGTCGGCAAACAAAACAGCTGACATTCGACCTACCAGCGTCGCCTTGCGGCTGCTCTCGGCGGTTGTTTCTGAATGCTCCGGTGCGGGGGTTCGGATTGAAATTTTGTTTCCTCTTTCAGGGCATTTGATTCGATGCGCATCGCCATTGATGCCATGGGTGGAGATCACGCTCCGGAGAAAATTCTTCAGGGTGCCGTGGATTCTCTCGACCTTCTGGATTCCTCCGATGAATTGATACTCGTCGGCAGGCCGGAAATTATTCAGCCGTGGATCGCCGGTGTTTCCACCCATGGACCGAGCGTGCGGGTTGTGGCGGCGGCCGACGTCATCGGCATGGATGAATCGCCCGTTGAGGCGGTGCGCAAAAAGCGCGACAGTTCCATCGTCAAAATGGTTAAAATCGCCGCGGCCGGCGATGCGGACGCCATTATTTCCGCAGGCAACACGGGGGCGTTGGTGGCCGCGGGTGTTCTCATGCTCAAAAGTCTTGCCGGCGTTGAAAGACCGGGCATAGCCTGTACGATTCCTACGCCGCACGGCGTGGTGATGTTGTGCGATGCCGGCGCCAATGTGACGCCCAAGCCGGCGCATCTGCACCAATATGCCGTGTTGGCGAGCGTGTACATGCAGGCGCTGCATCATATTGAAAACCCGCGCGTCGGGTTATTGAATGTGGGAACGGAAGAGGGAAAAGGCACCCCGCTGATAAAGGAAACTCGCGGACTGTTGGAAAAGGACCAATCGCTTAACTTTGTCGGGTACGTGGAGGGGCGGGAAATGTTCAAAGGCGTGTGCGACGTCGTCGTAACCGACGGCTTTACCGGCAATGTCATGCTTAAAGTAATCGAAGGAATGAATTCGTCCTTCATGACCATGTTGCACCAGGCCGCCGTGGAACACAGTCCCACGGCTCTTGCCGATTTTAAACCTTTGCTCTCGCGCGTAACCAGTCGCTATGACCATGAAGAATATGGCGGTGCTCTGCTTTTGGGCGTGGCGGGATTGTTTTTCAAGGTGCATGGTGCGGCGGGTCCCCGGGCCATTCGCAACGCAGTGCGGCGCGCAAAGGACGCCGGCCGGCTGAATGTCAATGCCCGGATCGTACAGCGGCTCTCACCGTCGGCGGTGTAAAACGGTAGCGGTTTAGGGTGAATCGTGGTAGGGTCTTGCAGCAGCGACGCAGGCTTCGTCGCTGTCCACGGGTCGGGGACGTAAAGTCCGTGGCCCGGCAAAACCGAATTTAGAGGAGAAAACGCGGCAATGCCCCGATTTGGCGCAATTATTTCCGGAACCGGAAGTTATGTTCCGGAAAAACGTTTGACTAACCAGGACCTTGAAAAACTGGTGGAAACCAGCAATGACTGGATTGTGCAGCGCACCGGCATTCGTGAGCGGCGCATCGCCGCGTCGGAGCAGGCTACATCAGATCTTGCCATTGAAGCGGCGCGGCGGGCCATAGAATCCGCCCGCATTAAGCCCGACGATATTGACCTGATTATCGCGGCCACTTTGACGCCGGATATGTCCACACCCTCCACCGCCTGCATTTTGCAGTCGGCATTGGGTATCAAGCGGCATATCGGCGCCTTTGACATAAATGCCGCCTGTTCCGGATTTGTCTATTCGCTGTCCACGGCGTCGCAATTTATCGTCAATGGAATCTATAAGCATGTACTGGTGGTGGGTGCGGAAACACTTTCACGTATTGTGGACTACACCGATCGTGGAACCTGCATTCTCTTCGGCGATGGGGCGGGCGCCGTGATCCTTTCCGCGTGCGATGACCCGGAACGCGGCCTGCAGGCGTTTGAACTTGGCGCGGATGGAGCAGGGGGGCCGCTGTTGAATGTGCCGGCCGGCGGCTCGCGTATGGCCATAACACCGGAAGTGCTGGCCCGGCACGACCACTGCCTGAAGATGAGCGGGCGCGAAGTCTACAAATTTGCCGTCACCCAGATGACGCACAGCCTGCAGCAGGCCATGCAGGCCTGCTCCCTGACGAGTGAACATGTGCGGCTGGTGGTGCCCCATCAGGTAAATCAACGGATCATCGACAGCGCCACGGGAAAAATGGGTTTTCCCGCGGAGAAGGTCTATATCAATATAGACCGGTACGGCAACACCTCCGGCGCTTCGGTGCCCATCGCGCTGGATGAGGCAATGCGGAGCGGCCGCTGCGGCGCCGGCGACTGGATCATCATGGTGGCGTTCGGCGCGGGCCTCACCTGGGCTTCGGCCACGGTTCGGCTGTAATTAAGGGCGATGCCGGTGCAAAGTAAACCGCGTGCCGGAAGATCGGAATTTTATATTCATGCCGCACTCCGCCGGCGGCGGAACGGTGCGGAATTGGAATGAACATGCAGCAGGCTATCTTATGTCCCGGACAGGGTGCTCAGCACGTGGGCATGGGTCGGGATTTTTATGAATCACACAAAGCGGCGCGGGATGTGTATGCCGCGGCGGATGATATCCTCGGCTTTTCACTTTCCGACATCTGCTTTCAGGGGCCGGAAAACAGGCTCCAGCAGACGGATGTCGCCCAGGTCGGTATTTTTGTAACCAGCGCCGCAATTTACGAAACACTCAAACTCCTGGGAAAATTGCCGGCCGGTGTGGATGCAACTGCCGGACTTTCACTGGGCGAATACACCGCGCTTTACATCGCCGGCGCCATAACCCTGGCCGACGGTATCCGCGTTGTGCGGGCACGCGGTGAACTGATGCAGGCGGCCGCTGTCGCCCAGCCCAGCACCATGCTGGCGCTGGTGGGGGCTGATGAGGCTCAGGCGGCGGAGATATGCCGTCAGGCGTCGACAGAAGGCGTGATCGTGCCGGCGAATTTTAACGCGCCCGGACAGATTGTACTTTCCGGCGGCGTGGAGGCCTGTGGGCAGGCCGCAAAAATCGCACAGACCCTGGGGGTGCGGAGTGTGCAGTTGAGCGTGGCCGGCGCGTTTCATTCGCCGTTCATGCAGCCTGCCGCGGATCAAATGCGGCGGATTCTCGCCGAGGTTCCATTGGTGATGCCCCGAATCGCGGTGATCAGTAATGTCACAGCGCGGCCGCATGAATCCGTGGAAAAGATACGGGATTTGCTGGTGGAGCAGATTGTTGCACCGGTACGCTGGAGCCAAAGCATGGATTACCTGCGGCAGCACGGCGCCGCCGGGTTTCTTGAACTTGGACCCGGGCGCGTGCTTACCGGTTTGATGAAGAAAATGGACCGGCGCGCGGCAGTTGTGAATGTATCAACGACTGACGGCCTGGCGGCCTGAATGCCGGCGGCTTCCGGAGCGTCCAGCGGAGATTTAGCGAATGACTGAAGCAAATACCAGACGGGTGGCCTATGTGACCGGCGGGTCGCGCGGTATTGGCGAAGCAATTGTGCGGGCGTTGGCCGCGGACGGGCATCACGTCGTGGCGGTTGCGCGAAATGGGGACCGATTGTCCGCATTGTGTGCGGAAATTTCCGCGCGGGGCGGATCCGCTGAACCCGCCGTCGTGGATATTTCCGATGGGGCGGCCGTAACCGCATCCGTTGAAGCCGTTATTGAAAAACATGGTCGTCTGGATGTACTGGTCAATAACGCGGGAATTACGCGGGACGGGCTGTTCATGCGGATGGATGACAAGGATTTTGACGATGTCATCAATACCAACCTACGCGCGGCATTTGTGGCCTGCCGTGCCGCGAGCCGCAGCATGATACGCGCCCGTTGGGGACGGATTATCAATATTGCCTCCGTTTCGGGTATTATCGGCAACGCCGGGCAGGTGAATTATTCGGCGTCCAAGGCCGGCCTCATCGGCATGACCAAATCAATAGCCAGGGAGCTGGCCGGCAAGCAGGTGACCGCCAATTGTGTCGCACCCGGATTTACCACAACGGATATGACGGATGTTCTTCCCGCGCCGATAAAAGACAAGGTGAAGGAAGTCATTCCTCTGCGGCGATTTGGCACACCGGCGGAAGTCGCGGCTGTCGTCGGTTTTCTGGCGGGTGATGGAGCCGCATACATCACCGGACAGGTGGTGGCCGTGGATGGGGGCATGAGTATGTAATGAATCGGCCGGGATGGAGCGGGCCGAAGGTGGCGGCGGCGTAGCCGGGTGCTTTTGGGTCTTTTGCGAATTTTGGGCATTCCGCATCGGCGCCTGAAATCGCTGCAGTCAGCTTGGCGGCGTTGCCAAGTTGACAGTTATACGCTAACCTAATCATCCTGATAAATGCACGGGTGATGATAGTTTTTTGACTAAAACCCTTTTTTTGGAGGCCTTTGGCATGGCTGAACTCGATTCACAGATTGAAACTAAAGTTATTGACATCGTTGCCGAGCAAATGGGCGTGGATAAGGCGGAAATTACCCGTGAAACCAGCTTTGTCAATGATCTGAATGCCGACAGCCTGGACACGGTGGAACTGGTGATGGAATTCGAGGATGAATTCGAAATGTCCATCCCGGATGAAGAAGCTGAAAAAATTCAGACTGTCGGTCAGGCAATCGATTACATCAAGACCATCGCTGCCAAGGTAAAGCCGCAGCAATAACCGTCGGCAGGAGCGGCCCTTCACCGCTGCCCGTCACGCGTGTTTTACCGCCGTCTGCGCCGGTCCGGCCATGCAGCGTTATGGAGTGCGTACCCCACAATGTCAAAGCGAAGAGTTGTAATCACGGGTTTGGGTGTTGTGACGCCCTTGGGAGAAGACCTGAACCTGTTCTGGCAGCGTTTACTGGCCGCGCATTGTGGAATTCGAAAAATCACGCGATTCGACTGCAGCGCCTATCCGGTGCGCATTGCCGGCGAGATTCTTCCCGCCGACTTCCAACCAGATAAAATTATTCCGCATAAGGAAATAAAGCGCATGGACCGTTTCAGCGTCTATGGGCTTGCTGCGGGTATTCATGCGGTTGCCGACGCCGGTATTGACTTTTCCAAAATGGATACCGACCGCGCCGGCGTTATCGTTGGCTCGGGCATCGGCGGCATTGAGGAAATGGAACAGCAGTACGATAAAATGCTGGCCAAGGGTGTGGATCGCGTTTCACCGTTTACCGTGCCGAAGTTGATGGTAAATGCAGCCGCCGGCAATCTTTCCATTCAATGGGGGCTTCGCGGGCCGGTGTCAGCCACCGCGACCGCCTGTGCCACATCAGGCAACGCGATTGCCGATGCGTTCCGTACAATTCAATCCGGCGAGGCGGACGTGATGCTGGCCGGGGGAGCGGAAGCCGCACTTACCAAACTCGGTGTGGCGGCGTTTTGTGCGCTCAGGGCGCTGTCCACGCGCAACGACGAACCGGAAAAAGCCAGCCGTCCATTTGAGAAAAACCGTTCCGGCTTTGTCATGGCCGAGGGGGCGGGAGTGGTGGTGCTGGAGGAATATGAGGCGGCCAAAGCTCGCGGCGCCAGGATTTATGCCGAACTGCTGGCCTGCGGAGCCACGGGCGACGGCTGCCATATTACCGCGCCGGATGAAAACGGAGCCGGTGCGGCAAAAGCCATGACCAAAGCTATGCGTGAGGCCGGCGTTCAACCCGGGCAGATCGGATACATCAACGCGCACGGCACCAGCACGGAACTCGGCGATCTTGCGGAAACCAAGGCCGTGCATACTGCTTTTGGTGCGGCCGCCGGAAAAGTTCAAATTAGTTCCACCAAGGGCGCCTTGGGACACAGCCTTGGCGCCTCCGGCGGAATTGAACTGGCCATTACCTGTCTGGCGCTGCACCGTGGTGAATTGCCGCCGACCATCAATTACGATGAACCGGATGAACTGTGCAATCTGGATTATATTCCCAATACCGCCCGAAGTGCGGCCATCAAATATGCCATGAGCAACAGTTTCGGTTTTGGCGGGCATAATACCAGCATTCTTATCGGAAAAATCTGACCTCTCCTCATGAATGTTCACGCGGTACGGCATGACGCGGTTGCGGTATCGGGCCGATCGGCGGCGGTGAAACCGTTCCCGGCGGCGTTGCCGAAAAAAGAAAATTCCCCCCTCATGGGCTTTATACCGGATTGATTTCCAACTAGAATACAGGGCTTGGCTTTTGCCCGGTGGATGGCGAGCGGTTTTCGCTCCCGCGCCTGTGTGAGTGATTATTTTCGGAACCGACACCTATGAAGCGTAGAGACGAATTACGCAATATCGCTATCATCGCCCACGTAGACCACGGAAAGACCACGCTGGTCGATGCGCTGCTACGCCAGTCGGGCATGTTTCGCGCCGCCCAGTTGGAGGACAAAACACTTATCCTGGATAACAACCCGCTGGAACGGGAACGCGGCATCACTATTCTGGCCAAGAATGTCGCCATGAATTATCCGGATGCCAAGGGGGTTGTCCGCAAGATCAACATTATTGATACGCCGGGCCACGCGGATTTCGGCGGCGAAGTGGAACGCGTGCTTAAAATGGCCGACGGTGTATTGCTGCTGGTTGACGCCTTTGAAGGCCCGATGCCGCAGACGCGATTTGTGCTGAAAAAAGCCTTTCATTACAACATAAAACCCATTGTCGTAATCAACAAAATAGACCGGCCAGACGCCCGTCCAGATGAAGTGCTCAACGAAATTTTTGACCTGTTTGTGGAACTTGAAGCCAGTGATGACGCGCTGGATTTTCCGGTTGTGTACGCTTCAGGCCGGGCGGGTTTTGCCAGGCTTAACCTGGAAGATACGGGCACGGATATGCGGCCGCTGCTGGAAACCATTATCTCAAAGGTTCCCGGCCCGGTGGCGGATCTGGAAAAGCCCCTGCAAATGCAGGTGACCAATATCGACTACAACGAATATGTGGGCCGCATCGGCATCGGCCGGGTGTTTAACGGCTACCTTCGCAAAGGGGAAAAAATTGCCCTGCTGAAACGCAACGGCAAGCAGGAGTCCCACGCCACCGCTGAACTGTACCTGTTCGCCGGCCTGGGTCGGGAAAAAACCGAGCATGTGGAGGCGGGCGATATTTGTGCGGTGGTGGGCATTGAAGATGTGGATATCGGGGACACCATCGCCGCGCCGGAACATCCGGAAGCCTTGCCGCTGATTGATGTGGATGAACCCACGTTAAGCATGATCTTCTCCGTGAATGATTCGCCGTTCGCGGGCAAAGAAGGCAAATATGTGACCAGCCGCAATTTGCGTGACCGGCTCTACCGGGAATTGCAAAGCAATGTGGCGCTGCGCGTGGAAGACACGCAATCCGCCGACTCGCTGCGGGTCAGCGGCCGCGGGCTGCTGCATCTGGGTGTGCTTATTGAAAACATGCGGCGCGAAGGCTATGAGCTTCAGGTCAGCAAGCCGAAGGTGATCTTCAAGGAACTCAACGGTCATAAGTGTGAACCGGTGGAAAACCTGGTGATTGATGTCCCGCAGCAGAATGTCGGATCCGTGATGGAACTGGTGGGCAACCGCCGCGGCGAACTTGTGCGCATGGATGCCAAGGGAAATATCACCCATCTGGAATTCACCATTCCATCACGCGGATTGATCGGTCTGCGCACCCGGCTGTTAAACGCCACCCAGGGTGAAGCAATTATGCACCACACGTTTCATGACTATCAGTTTATCCGCGGCGCGCTGCCCGGCCGGCAGAACGGCGTCATGGTGAGCATGGAAAACGGCTCAACCAATGCCTATGCTCTTGATACGCTGCAGGATCGCGGCGTCATGTTTGTAAAGCCGGGCGATGACGTGTATGAGGGCATGGTGGTAGGCGAATACAACAAGGATACGGATATCACCGTGAATGTATGCCGGGAGAAAAAGCTTTCCAACATGCGCACCACCAGCAGTGACAAGAATATTATTCTCAAGCCGCCGCGGGATATGTCATTGGAAATCGCCCTGGAATACATTGAAGATGATGAACTCGTGGAAGTGACGCCGGCCGCAATCCGTCTGCGCAAGCGTTATTTGAAGGAAAACGATCGCAAACGATACAGCCGGACCGAAGTGGTCTGAATCGCCGGTCGGCTGCGGCACCCAACGGAATTGCCGGATCAGGAATCTGTTTCCCATGAACTACATTGATGTTCACAACCACTTCCTTCCCGGCATGGATGATGGCTGTAAAAACTTCGGTGAATCGTTGCTTTGTGTGCGGGCCATGATCGCCCAGGGGTACAACCGCTTTTTTCTTACCCCGCATACCGGTCCTACGGAAATCACCAACATCAAACCGGCGCAGACTTGCCTGGCCGTGGAACGGTTCAGCCGTCAGATGGCGGAAGCCGGCGTGAAGGCTGAATTCCGCCCCGGCGGCGAATTGCGTTTATCGCCGGAAATGTGCCGCTGGACGGATATGACATTGGTGCCCACTTATGGCATGAACACCCGGTATGTGCTTGCGGATTTATGGGAGCCGTTCTGGCCTGCATGGGGGGACGAGGCCGTTGACTGGCTGCAACACCGCGGTTTTACGGTTGTGCTGGCGCATCCGGAACGAATGGCGTGCATGTTGGATGATCCGGGGTTCATACAGGTGCTTGCCGATCGCGGCGTATTGTTTCAGGGGAACCTTGGGCCGCTGGGTGGCTCGGAGACGGAACTCGTCCGTCAACTGGCGCAGCGCTACCTTAAGGAAGACCGCTATTTCATGCTGGGTACGGATGGCCATCGTCCGGATCACATCGCTTTCCGCATGGCCGGCATCACCCTGGCGGCGGATTTGGTGGGTGAGGCACACCTGCGTCGTCTCATGGTGGAGAACCCATCCAAATTGTGGCAGTAAAAGCGTCGCGGCTCATACCGGTGGAGTCTGCGTGTGCCAGGGATGATGCTTTTCATACTGACGGGCCAGCCGCAACATCCGTGCTTCACTGAATACCGGCCCGAATAATTGCAGGCCTATCGGCAATCGATCACTGGAAAATCCGCATGGAATGTTCATTCCGGGAATGCCGGCGATATTGCACGTAACCGTGAAGACGTCGCACAAATACATCTGCAACGGGTCTCCACTTTTGGAGCCGATCTCAAATGCGGTGGTGGGTGATGTCGGACAGGCGATGAAGTCGCATTGCTTGAATGCGTCGTCAAAATCGCGTTTGATCAGCGTGCGTATCTTCAATGCCCGCACATAATATGCGTCATAATAGCCGGAAGATAGGGCATATGTTCCCAGCATGATCCGTCGTTGCACCTCCGGCCCAAAGCCCTCCGCCCGGCTCGCGGCGTACAGTTCGTAAATGTCCCCCGCGGATGCGGTGCGGTGTCCGTAATGCACGCCGTCATAGCGGGCCAGGTTGCTGGAGGCTTCCGCCGGGGCGATAACGTAGTAGGCGGCAATGCCGTATTTTGTGTGCGGTAATTTCACCGGAACAATCTCGGCCCCCTGGGATTTGTAAAACTCAATCGCCGCATTGACCGCCGCCAGAACCTGCCTGTCGGTGCCCGAACCGAAAAATTCCTCAGGCAGGCCGATTCGCACGCTTTCCAGCGGCTTTTCAAGCCCGTCCAGGTAATTCTGCGGTTCGGCAGGCCAACTGGTGGAGTCCAGTGGATCATGACCGGCCAGCACCTGCAGCAGCAGAGCGGCGTCCGATACGGTGCGCGTCATCGGGCCGATTTGGTCCAGCGAACTGGCAAAAGCCACCAGTCCATAACGGGAAACCAGGCCGTAGGTCGGTTTCAGCCCCACGATGCCGCACAGAGATGCCGGTTGACGGATGGATCCGCCAGTATCCGAACCCAGGGAGGCCGCGCACAGCCGGGCCGCGGTCGCCGCCGCCGATCCGCCGGAAGAACCGCCGGGTACGCGGTCCGTGTTCCATGGATTGCGTGTGGGGCCGAATGCGGAATTTTCCGTGGAACTGCCCATGGCGAACTCATCAAGATTCGTTTTCCCGAGAAATACGGCGCCGGCCGCGGACAGCTTTTCAATGACCGTTGCATTGTACGGAGCACGAAAATCCTTGAGCATTCGGGATGAACATGTGGTGGCGCCGAAAGTGGTGCACAAATTATCCTTCAGCGCAATCGGTACGCCCGCCAGCAGGCCCAGCGGTTTACCGGCGGCCCGCAGGCGGTCGATGGCCGCGGCACTGTCCATTGCCTTTTCTTCAAGCAGGCTGTTATAGCAATGCAGTTTCGGTTCCAGGGAGCGGATGCGGTCGAATGCCGCAGCGGCTGCCTGAACGGCGGTGATATCACCGGCGGCAATTTTGTCGCGTGTTTCCAGTGCGCTTAATTCGTGAAGCATAGTGTCCTGTCCGCAAGTTAATATCACCCGCTGCGCCGGGCGGATGCCGACGGACGCAACGGAACTAAATCATAAAAGATTTTAACCAATTTGACAGCAGCATCCGCGGCCCGGACAAAATAGCGCCGAAAATCGCTGGAAATCCGCCCGCTCGGGGGCGGCCGAGCCCCCGATGTGTATCAAACAAGCCCCGCGGGCCGCACGCGGCGTCCGCCGATTTGTCCCGTCGCGCTTTGCCGCCCTTATCCATGTAAACCGCGGAAATGCTGCGGTGATTCGGCCGCGCTGGTTCGGTGCGACACCATCATCGCCGTAAGCACGGCGGCCGTGTCGGATAAAAAATGCGGCCAGCCGCGATCCGGAGACGCCGGAGCGGCAAACTTGTCGCAAAATTCGGTCAATTCCGCCGCCAGCGGCTTCCATGCGGCATCACGTAATTGCGACGCAGCCGTATCTTTTTCGATTTCCGAACCGTTGGCCGCGGAACGTATGCTGTACGCATGATCGGAAAGGTTCACCAGGTGGCTTGCGTTAAACAAGGATAAAGACCGGCTCAATGGGGAGTCGTTATCACATATCACCAGCGACGCCGTTGATTCAATAAATCGCAGCGTCATTGATACCAACCCGTTGACATCGGTAAAGCGGTCACGGTTGCCCAGTTCGCCCTGCACAGCGGCATACACCGTCGCCGGTACGCCCATCGTTTCAATGACCGTGCGGCAGGCGTCCCATGCCAAAACGGACAATGACCGGACGGATGCCTGCGCTCCGGGCCATTCCCGTGCACGCGAATGGGTGATACCCGTCCACTGACCGCTCAAAAAGCGAACCCCGCGAAGATAGTCTTCTTGCTCACGGCATTGCCGCATCGCCCAGGAGGATGTCATGCGCGGCCAGATATAAAGCAGGTGGCTGATCGGTTCCAGCATCACGCTGAGTTTTTGCGCCTCGGCAAGGTTCTGCACCGGCGGGCCAAGGCTGAATACCCCGATTCCCTGCTGCAGGCACGCAATCACAAAATCCAGCGGAAAGTTGCGCGGCCGGTCCAGAATGACCATCTGCGGCGCCGCTTCCAGCATCATGCGGCGGAAATCGACATAAAAGGGGGCATCCAGACGTTGCCCAAGATTCCGGGCGGACCCCATCTGCAATTGCGCCACCGCAACCAAATTAATTTTCCCGCTGTCGCGCACTTGCGCAATGGCTTCCACCCAGTCTTTCTGGATCTGCTCCAACCCTACAATCGCGCAATTTATCGGCACACGCTGCTTCCTGAAAAAACCTGCGGGGCTCCAACAGCCCGCAACATTACCCGCTCACTTTTTATCTTAGTGCACCCGCTGGCCCGGCGACGCCTTGGAATCCACCGCAAGAAGAAAAACTTCCGCCCCGCCCGGACCGCTGGCCAGAATCATTCCCTCGCTCACGCCGAATTTCATCTTTCTTGGCGCCAGGTTCGCGCAAAAAATGACCAGGCGCCCCGTCAGTTCCTCGGCCGTATATGCCTTTTTGATGCCGGCCAGAATATTTCTCTTTCCCAGCGGCCCGGCGTCCAGCACAAGTCGCATTAGTTTGTCCGACTCCGTCACGGCACTCGCCTCCAGCACCCGGGCCACGCGCAAATCCACCGCCGCAAATTGATCAATCGTGCAGGTGGGGGCCAGCGGTTCCTCGATGGCCGCCGTCGCGGCCGCATGAACCGGTGCAGCGGCGGTGCCAGCGGCGGCCGGATCGGTTGATGGCGCGCCGGTCGGCGGCAGCGCGGCGTCTGAATTGTCCTGAAGCATGGCTTGAATCCGCCTTTCGTCTATACGGGTAATCAGATGTTCAAAGGGATTAATTGTTTGGGACGGCATGGAATTAACTGCATCGGACCATTTCATCGGCTCCAGCCGCAGGCAGGCTTCCACCTTTTCGGCATAGGTCGGCAGAATCGGCTTAAGGTAAAGCGTCAGAATTCGTCCGCATTCCAGAGCTGCGGTCAATACGCCCCGCGCCGCTTCCGTGTCCTTCTTTATCAGCGTCCAAGGGGCCTGATCTTCAACATATTTGTTGGCTTTATCGGCGAGTTGGCATATCAGCCGCGTCACTCCCGCATAATTCCGTTCTTCATAAAGTTGCGTGACGGTGGCCTGCGCCTCGCGAATTTCCTTTATCAGTGGCAGGGCGTCCGCGAGTGGAATCCCGGTCTTTCCGTCCAGATTTCTGGAAAGCATGGGTGCGCATCGGCTGATAAGATTGGCCAGTTTGCCTACCAGTTCACTGTTCACCCGCGCTGTAAAGTCATCAAAACTAAGATCCAGATCCGCCGGGGTTGCCGTAAGCCGCGTGGCCAGATAGTAGCGGAGCCACTGCGGATCCAAAAATCGGGCATATTGATCCGCGTTGATGAAAGTGCCGCGACTCTTGGACATCTTCTCGCCGTTTACCGTCAGATGGCCGTGCACAAACAGCCGGCGGGGCGGATGCAGCCCGCTCGCTATCAGGATCGCCGGCCAGAATAACGCATGGAAATAAACGATATCCTTGCCGATAAAATGATAAATCTCCACATCCGGGTCCTGCCAGAATTCCAAGGCGTCCGCGGCATTGCCGTGCAGGAATTTCGCCAGTCCGGCCAGGTAACCGATGGGGGCGTCAAGCCAGTTGTAAAAGTACTTTCCCGGGTGGCCCGGTATTTCAAAGCCGAAGAACGGCGCATCGCGGGAAATGTCCCAGTCCTTCAGCCGGTCGCCGAACCATTCCGCGAGTTTTCGGGCCACGGTTTCGTCGGTAAATCCGCTGCCAATAAGGGATTGAAGCGCGTTGCGGAATTTCTCCAGCTGCAGAAAAAAATGCGGGCTTTTTCGCCGCTCCGGGGTGGCCCCGCTCACCGCGCTTTTTGGATTAATCAGGTCCGTAGGGTCATAGGTTTTTCCGCAAATTTCGCAGGAATCCCCGTACTGCTCCGGCGATTTGCAGTTCGGACAGGTTCCACGGATGAACCGGTCCGGGAGAAAAATGTTCTCGACCGGATCGAAAAATTGTTCCACCTCCCGCTGTTCAATGCAGCCCGCCGCTGAAAGCCGCGAATACAGCAACTCGCAGAGTTCCCGATTTTCCGGCGAATGGGTGGAATAATACTGGTCGAAACTGATGCCGAACCGCGCGAAGCTTTGCTGATGCTCCTGGTTCATCCGCGAAATAAACCGGTCCGGTTCCAGCCCTTCTTTCCGGGCTCGCAGCATGATGGGCGTGCCGTGCGCATCGTCGCCGCAGATATAGGTAACGCTATGCCCGCAGAGCCGTTGAAATCGCACCCAGATATCTGTCTGGATGTATTCAACAAGATGACCGATGTGAATGGATCCGTTGGCGTAAGGCAGGGCGGATGTGACCAGAATTTTACGATACTTTTGCGTCATGCAGACTCCACAAGCCTCTATCGGCGGCGGGTATTGTAACGCAATATACGGAAATTTGCGTCAGGGCGGCGGCGGCCGTGCCGGTGGCAAAGCGAATTCCGCCCGCCCCATTTTTGCAGGGTCGCTTCGACCGCCGACCCTTCGCCGATCCGGAGATTTACGCAAAGCGGAAAACAATCCGTGATGCACTTCGCATCCCCTTCGCCTTGCGGTAAACTACAGGACTTGCTGATTCGCGGACTGACCGCGCATGCAAAGCTGAAGCCTTGAGGAGTTTATCATGATTTCCCGGCGGAAAACCCGGCAGGTAAAAGTAGGGAATGTGCTGATCGGCGGTGACGCCCCGGTCGCCGTGCAATCAATGACCAGCGGTTACACCCATGATATCGACGGATGTGTGCGCGAAATCAACAAGCTTGCCGCCGCCGGGGCGGATATTGTTCGCGTGGCGGTGCCGGAACGCAAGGACACTGAAGCCCTCAAGGAAATACTCAAACAGGTCAAGGTGCCGGTAGTGGCGGATGTCCATTTCCACTTTCAGCGGGCGATGGAGGCGATTGAAGCCGGTGTAAGCAAAATCCGCCTGAACCCGGGCAACATCAACGACCGCAAGCAGGTGGAGGCGGTGATTGATGCGTGTAAGGACCGGGGCATACCAATCCGCGTCGGGGTGAATGAAGGCTCCATCGTGGAACGCAAGGATAAACAGCGGCGACTCAAGGAACTCGGCGCCGTATTCAGCAACAACCGCCACGGCCAGATGCTGGCGATCATGATTTCAAAGCTCGAAGAATATCTGGATATTTTTTATGAGCGGAATTTTTATGACATTGTCATTTCCGCCAAATCAATTGACCCGCTGCTTGTGCTGGACGCCTACACCGAAATTTCACGCCGGTTCGATCATCCCCTGCATCTGGGGGTGACGCATGCCGGCCCGAAAGAGACCGGCACGATCCGCAGCGTAGTGCCGTTGGGTACACTGCTTGCCAACGGCATCGGCGATACCATTCGCATCAGCTACGCCAATGATCCGGTATATGAAGTTCAGGACGGCCTGGAACTGCTGTACGTACTGGGGCTGCGGACTCGCAAAGGGGCGGAGTTGATCGCCTGTCCCACCTGCGGCCGCATACAGGTTGATCTGTTTACTTTGGTGCAGGATGTCAATCGCAAATTAAAGGAGCGGATCACCCTGCCGATTAAAGTTGCCGTAATGGGCTGTGTGGTCAACGGTCCGGGCGAATGCGAAGGGGCCGATGTGGCCATTTTCGCCGGTGACAAACGCGGCATTATTTATGTTCAGGGGCAAAAAGTCGCCAACGTTCCCGAAGAAAAAATTCTTGACGCCCTGCTGGAACAATGCGCCCTGTTTCAGGAAAAAGTCATGCGCGGCGAAGCCCGCCTGGGCGAAAAACTGGTGGACATCCTGCCGCCGGACCCGATTGGTGAACTGGGTTCCGGTTACGCCAAAATCGCCGCCGAAAAAGCTCATTCGGCCGGGCAGGCTGTGTCACTTCCACTTGCGCCGTGATGATATCGACCGTGTGTCAACGCCCTCGGCAGGGCGCAACACCATTTTGGGGTGATATAAAGGCATGTTTGACGGCTTATCCGAAAAATTCTCTTCACTGTTCCGAAATCTGTCAGGTAAGGGAAAAATAACCGAATCCAATGTGCGCCAGGCCATGGAAGAAGTCCGCACGGCCCTGCTGGAAGCGGATGTCCATGTGCAGGTCGTGCAGAGTTTCTGCGACCGGGTCATCGAACAGGCGATCGGCTCCCATGTTCTGGCCTCCCTGGAACCGGGACATCAGATGGTCAAAATCGTTTTTGACCAGCTGGTGCAGCTGATCGGCCCGGCGGATTCCACACTTTTCTATGTTGATCCGCCGCCCACGGTAATCATGATGTGCGGTCTACAGGGATCGGGCAAAACCACCACCTGCGGCAAATTGGCGCTTTATCTGAAAAGCAAGGGAAAAAATCCGCTGCTGGTTGCGGCCGATACACAGCGTCCCGCGGCCGTGGATCAGCTGGCCACGCTGGCCGACCAGGTGGGTGTGCCGGTTTATCGCGAGGACTCCGGCAACGGACCTGTCCAGATATGCCGCCGGTCGGTTGATTTTGCCCGGGCCAACGGCCGGGATGTAGTCATTCTGGATACCGCCGGAAGATTGCACATTGATGAGGCCCTGATGGCCGAATTGCGCCAGATTAATCAGGTGGTCCGGCCGCATCAGATATTGCTGGTCGTCGATGCAATGGTCGGGCAGGACGCGGTGAATTCCGCCCGGGCGTTCAACAGCCAGCTTGAACTTGACGGCGTAATTCTCACGAAATTCGACTCGGATACGCGCGGCGGCGCCGCGCTGAGCGTAAAGGAAATTACCGGCAAACCCATAAAATTTCTAGGTGTGGGCGAAAAACTGGCCATGCTGGAGGAATTTCATCCTGATCGCGTGGCCCAGCGCATTCTTGGCATGGGCGACGTGCTGACCCTGGTGGAAAAAGCTCAGCAGCAGTTCGACGCCCAGGAAGCCGAGAAAATGCAGGAGAAAATCTCCAAGGCGACTTTCACCCTTGACGATTTTCTTCAGCAGATGCGATCGTTCCGGAAAATGGGACCCATGAAACAGCTCCTCGGCCTTTTACCCGGTGCAGGTTCCGCCCTGAAGGATGTGGATCTTCCGGAAGAGGAACTTGATCGTACCGAAGCGATTATTCAAAGCATGACCCGCAGGGAAAAGGAATCTCCCGACGTCATCGACGGCGGCCGCCGCCGTCGCATCGCCGCCGGGTCCGGTACCGATGTGCGTGATGTTTCCCAGCTGATCAAGGGATTTATGACCGCACGTACCGTGGCACGAAAGCTCAGCGGCATGTCCATGTCTCAGCGCATGACTATGATGCGCGGCATGGGAGACGGCGGCATCCCCGGCATGACCGGAATGGGGCACATGGGCGATGCCGCCCCGGCAAAACAGCACCGCCTTTCACCGGAGCAGAAGCGAAAACTGCGCGATAAACGCCGCCGCGGCAAATAATTGGTTTTCAGTTCCTGTTCCGTATTCAAGCGGAGCGTTGATTGCTCAAAATCCGGGTCGCAAGCGGGCGCAATGCGCCCGCCCGCCGCGGCGTGGAATTTTAAAAATAATGCTTCGCCGGCCTTTGTCAAGCGGCCGGGCAGTCGCCGGGCCGCTTTCACATCCGCAGGCGCGGGTCCGATATGTCCAGCCGGTACATAATCTGGTTGTAATCGTAGCGCGGCGTGGGGTGCGTGTTGCCGGAAAACGTGGCCGAATAAGTTCCCTGAAAATATATGATGCGGCCGTTGTCCTGATCAAAAAATGGATTTTGCACCGGATTGTAAAATGAATAATTGGGGTGGGTCGCCACTTTTTTTGCCAGTCGCCATGGTCCGTAAGGCTTTTCCGCGGAGGCAAACCATATCTCCCCCAGGAATGAATCGCCGCCGCGTTCCACTCCAATCATGATCCACCGCCGCAAATAGTTGTTCCAGAAAAAAGAGCCGTTCTGAATAAGAATCGGCCGGCCGCTCCGTGCGTCCAGTAGCTGAAAATGCGCTTCGTCGGGTTTCATAAGTCCATGCGAAATCAATTGCTTTTCCTGTTCGGAACCCACCGGTGCAGTTTCCTTCTTCCACGCCCATATCAGTCGGCCGTGTGCATCGCGGTCGAGCCGCGATTTTTTCCCGGAAAATGTCGTACCGCTCTGCAGGCAGGTAAAAGCTTCATAGTGCCGGCAGTGCATCACCGCATTCAGATTTGCTTTCACGCGAACCACCGGAAACTGTGGTGAAAAAAGAAGATAAAGGGAGTTTTGATCCTGCACCGTACTCGGATGCCCGACCGGAAACCGCCAGTGTTCATGCAAAGGGTATTCGGCGGCCTTTTCAAATATCTGTGCCGAGTCATTCCAAACGGCCAACCCATGCTCCAACAGCGATATCAGTCCGTTGCGCCGCGAATACCGGGCAATCAGCCGTCGTCTGCCCTGCCGGTCGGCAACCGTTGTCAGGCCATCCAGCCAGACGACTCCCTTCGGTTCACCGGGCAAAGGACACATCGCCCGGCAAAATCCGGAGGCATCGGTGAAATAGTGCAGATTAATGCCGATATCCGGCCCAAGCCCGCCATGGCCCGGAATTGCCGAGGTCGCCCCCGAAGTCCGGAAATTACCCAACGGGTATTGCGGGCCGGCTGTATCGCCCCATATCCAGAAAATGCGCCCCTGATATACCGTACCCAGACACGAATCCTGCCCCATGACCCGCCCGTTAAGCAGTGGCGCTTTGATGGGCGCTTCAATCCCCAGTTGAACCGAATCGGAATAAATGCCCTCACCGGTAATGCGATACAGCCGTTCGGCAATATTTGTCCGTTGAACGCGAATCAGTGCCGTTTTGCCCGGTGTTGCCTCCAACGCAATGCCGCTGTAACCAAAGGCGTCTTTGGGATAGGTGTATCCCGGGCTGGATATATAAAAATAAACGCGATTCCGCAGCAGACCGGGATCGTGCACGGCCGCAACCCCCGAACTATCCGTCACATAGCGAATGTTGTTAACCGTCCGCAACTCCACCAGCGGCACGCCGCGACCTGTCTGGGAATCAATCACGCGGATGCCGAATATTTCGCCGGCGGCATGTGTGCCGGCGATTGTCTGCTTCGCCGCGCCGGTATCCGCTGCCCCGGAGATTGGTCCGGCGGATATGGCCGCTGCCCCGGCTGCCGCTCCCAGTCCATGACGCATAAGCTGTCGGCGGTTGATATTCAGCATTGGCACACCTCCCAAACGCACGCCGCGGAATGCCATGAATCAAACCATGGTCAATCGCGGCCCTGCATGACATCCTTCAGTGTACGCACCTGCAATTGCGCCTGAAAGTCCGCAAGAGACATCAGCCTCTCCGGCTGAACGTTGACGCTTGCCGTATCGCCGGAGCCCATGTGGAAAAAATTGTCGGAATACCGGGCGTCGGCCCGGCTTAGATTCAGCCATACCCACAAAGCCGGGTGCGCGGCGCGGACCGTCACCCGGAAACTCCGGTCGATCGCCTGAACGGACGTCGAAATGCCCGGATTAACCAGTGCAAGGTCCCGTGGGGCGACCAGCGCATGCATATTCCGCGACGCCATTTCGCCGTCTGTTGTGACACTGCTCGAGATCAACAGGTTATTCGGCGGCGTGTCCCTGGGCAGGTCCGGATGCGCCCATCGCTTGTGAAGGATGCTGGAACGGGCCGGCATGCGGATGTGATGCGTGTGACCGGCCAGTTCCTTGCCTTGCAGATCCGTTATCCGCCACGTCAGAATGCCCGTCGTATCCCGGACCAGATCGCTCGTTACCCACAATTCCGCGGAATCTTTGCTTTCAGATGATACCGCACTGACAAGGACCGGCGAAAAGAAACGTCGTGCGGCGTACATCACCGCCTTCCACCGGCCATACCAGTCGATCATGGACCACGTAGGTCCCGGCCAGCTGTCATTCAACTGCCATATCAGGCTGGCCATGCTTTCCGGCATTTGCCGCCGCCAGTGTTCCACACCGTACCCCACGATATAGGCCTGCATGATCTGCGTCAGCCACAGGGCGGAATCAAAGTTCGCCGGAGTCGGTCCGAAGTATTGGTTGACATACCGCAGCATGGCGTCAATGCCTGCGCGTCCCCATGATCTTTCGTGGTAAACCATGACGGGACTGTACAGACTTCGGCGGTCCGGCGGAGTGGTATACGCGGCAACTGTCCGCGGTGACGGAAAGGACTGCATGCCGAATTCCGAAATAAACCCGCGGGCTTTGGAAAACGCCGCCGGGGGATTAATGACATGCCAGTCGGACCAGTAATGAATATCATTGCTGGTGAATGGGTCGCCGCTGCCTGTCTCATAATTCGCGCCAGGCAACTCCTTAATGACGGTCGCACCGATTGTGTCGCGAAAAAGCTTCTCAAATCCTTTGAACAGGTAAATTTCGTTGTTCCCGCTCCACAAGGCGATGCACGGATGGTGCCGATTGCGACGTACCTGTTCCTGAACCTCAAGGCGTACATTTTCCAGCCACGCCTCGTCAAATACCGGGTAGAAATGGTTGGCGAATTTAAATTCGAACAGCACCATGATGCCCAGTTCATCGCATGCATCAAATTGTTCCTGTGGCTCATAGTAGCCGCCGCCCCAGAACCGGAGCAGATTAAAATGGCAGTCCCGCGCATCCTGGATATATTGCCGCAGCGTCTGCGGCTGTACGCGCGTCGGAATATTATCCGGTGGAACCCAATCTGCGCCTTTGGCAAAAAATGAAACGCCGTTTACCGCCAACCGCACGGATTTTCCGTTTTTGGCCCCAAGGTAATGGATGGTGCGAAGGCCGATCTTCCGCTGGGCGCTTTCCACGGTCCGGCCGTCCGCGGAAACCAGGTCTATCTTCACCACGTACAGGTGCTGTGGTCCCATGCCGTTCGGCCACCACCGCTGCGGGTTGTCAATTCGCAGTGCCGCGCGGCTGTGCCCGCCGATCACCGTGGACACTTCCCGGCACACGGCAGCCCCATTGAACATAACGGTGAATTCCGCCCGCATCCCCGCCGGCGCTGCGCCGCCGACTTCCACCGAAGCGTGCAAAACCGCTTGCAAAGGCGCCGTGAGGTCCTGCTGTATATTGACATCGGTGATTCTGAACTCGAACCCGACAAGCTCAATAGGCCGCCATATCCCGCAGGTCAGCAGCGGCCGGCACCAGTCCCATCCCCACATATACGGCGCCTTGCGCACCCAGGCCTGCGCGGCATTCAGCAACAATCCGGTTTTTGCCTTGTAACGTGCGGCGCGGCCCGATGCATAATTGTTCGTGGAATTAAACCGAATCTCAATCGAATTCTCCCCGGGCCGGAGCAACTTTTTGACGTCAAATTCCCATGTGCGGTACATATTGTCCGCGCGGCCCGCCGGCTTTCCGTTGATATGAACCACCGCCAGGGTATCAAGACCGTTGCATCGCAAATGAATGAATCGTCTTGAAAGCAAATCCGGGGATACGTTAAATTTGCGCGAATAAATCCACGCCGTCCGCCCCACCCATTGAACTTTTCCGTTATTGTCGCGGAAATAAGGGTCCGGAATATGTCCGGCGGCCATAAGATCGGTAAAAATATCACCGGGCACTTCAGCGGCGGCGGTAATCCGTCGCGATGGATCGCATACCTGCCATTCCTTGCCGTTCAGCGATGTGACCTGAAGCCCCGCCGGCAGGCGCTCGATAGCCGCCGTCGAGTTTGAACTGACACCCGACGCCGCCACGATCCCCGCACCCGCGGAAAAAAACGCCCGGCGGTCCATCATTGTGGAGCCATCGTCCATCTCTAACATCGGTTTTGCCTCCACCTGCTTTGTCCCGTCATTGTTTTGTCTGCCTGCGGTCCTCACCAAATACCGCCCGCGGCAGCACGGCAAATGTCCTCCGTCAGCGGATGGACATCGCAATATCATGTTGCAGTATATGCGCCCTCGCCGTTGCGGCAATCCCGCCGCTATTAGCGGCCGGATAGTTGGCTGCCAATTGATCCCCGTGGATCCGGCGAGCTGTACCTGATGGGAATGTCCTTGGAATCCGATGGTTTGCCGATGATCCTGGCCGGTTGTCCGTCGTTATTCGCTTGCCGCTGTCGGATGTGCGGGCGCCGGGGCCAATTCCGCCGCCCGGCTGAAATATTCGCCGGCCTTTTGACTGTCCTTCACCACCCGCAGATGGATTCGGCCGAGCCACAGGAGCGCCCGCATGTGCCGCGGATTAAACACCAGGCAGGTTTCAAGCGCCTGAATGGCGCGATCAAATCGGTTCAGCCGGATAAGCGCAAGGCCAAGGGTGAAATGCGCCGCCGGGTATGCGTGCATAAGGCCGACGGCGCGCAAGGCGGATTCTGCGGCCTTCTGCCACTGTCTTGTCGCCAATTGGCAACGCGCCATGCCCTCAAGCGCAATCGGACTGTCACCATCAATGTCCAGTGCCCTGGCATAAGCCCGAAGCGCTGACCGCCACATGCGACGTCGTGCGTATACTCCGCCAATGGCACAATGCAGTCCCGGCATGCACGGATTGCTCCGCTCCGCCAGCCGCAGGTGCCGCAGCGCCGCGCCATTGCGGCCTTCGGCAAACAGCAATGTTCCCAGCAGCAACTGTGCCGCGGCACTGTCCGCATGTTTGGCGATAAGTTCCTCCACTATCCGCCGTGAGTCGGCCAATCTTCCGGCCTGTTGCAGGCTCTGCGCAAGCAGCAGCCGGATGCGCGGCCGGTCCGGAAGTGCGTTACCAAGTTTTTCCAGCAGTGGGATCGCCTCCCGGCAATTCCCGCCGGCAAGCAGTGTAACCGCTAAATTGTACTCAATTTCCTGCTTTGCCAGGGTGACGGTTTTGGATTTGTCGGCATCCAACGGCGTAAGATACCCCAGTGCCACAAGTTGATCCACCGCTTCCTGCGCGTCCATCGGATCACGCCGAACTTCCGGAGGATGCATGCCCGCCTCGCCATCCCGCGTTTCCCATGAATCAATGCGGTCTATCTCCGGGGTATGTTCAAACGCCTGCCCAAGCACCTTACCGTCCATGTCCCGGCCCACCGGCAACCCGAAGAGAGTTAAAATCGTCGGTGCAATATCCAGGATGCCCGCACCATAAATACGCTCATCTTTCCGCACGCCTGGTCCGGCAAGACAAAATATTCCAAACGGCCTGTGGCAAACCGTGGGTCCGGAAGGCTCGTTGGGAATCGCCCGCGGCCGCAAATGATCGCTGTAAAATCCATGGTCGGAAATGACCATGATGTGCGTGTCGGGTCCGGCAAGATGCATCAGGCGGCCCAGCATCATGTCATGGTACCGGTAGGTGCGTTCCACCACATGCCGGTACAGCTCAAATTCACGCTCCGGAACCTCCTGGAGCCGCGGCGGATGGAACGGCATGAACGCATGCGATAAATGGTCGACCGCGTCAAAATAAACGGCGGCAAAATCCCACGGCCGGTTTTCCATCAGCCATGTGGCCGCCGCGTGCACGCTCATGCTTTCGGATAACATGCGGGCCAGTGTCGAAAGATGATGGTCTTTGGTTTGATCCACTTCGGCGGCGCGCGGCACAAAAGGCAGGATCATCTCTGATTCAATTTCCCCCGGATGCACGCGCAGCCCACCCAATTCCGCAACAAGCTCCGGTGGGTGCACCGTGCCGGCTGCGATCGGCCATTCCTCTCCCGGCCGTCGGGATGCTTTTTGGAACATTTCACTCACGCATGCGCCGCGGATCGGCTCCGCCGGATGGCCCGCAAACCAGCCGGTTACCTGACATTCCAATCCACTCTGCGAAAAAATATTCCACAGTGCCTTGCATCGCCGGGAGGTGCTTGCAAACGGCCGCACGCCCCGGTTATCCGGATCCGGCTCAATAAACCCCAGGATACCGTGCTTGTCCGGTCGCTTGCCCGTTGCAATGGTGGTCCACAACATCGGGGAAATGATCGGTTCCATGCTGGCCAGATTCCCCATCACGCCCTGCTCAATAATGCGGCCGATAAACGGCATCTCTCCTTTTTCGAGCAACGGGTTGATGACCTGCCAATCCGCTGAATCCCAGCCGACCAGCAGTAATTTGTTCGCAATTCGTTCAGCCATCCAGCAGTCCTGCGCAGTTACACGTCATGGTGCCACCGCATGCCCGCGCTCGTGCGGGATGCAGCATCCGCTCAGACTATCCGCATGATGTGTGAAATGCGCAAAGAACAGGATAATGCGGCTTAAAGGTCCGTCGTTGTTGTCCGCCCCGTCCCGGCGGGGGCGCTTATTGAATCAAAATAATCCACTGGCTCCATTCTTACCCAATTCACTTATAACTTTCTCAATACCTTTATCTGCGGGCAACAATTGCGGACTACGCTGTTTATCGACGCCGGGGTCGAGAACCGGCGGATAACGGCCGGATTGAGTACAGGGTTTCCCGGCCGTTTTGTGAATTTTCAGGAGAACTGGCTTATGAATTTCAATCGGATCCGTACTGCAAAAAAAGGAAACTGGCGGCTGGCGGCCAATATCAGCGCCATCGCCGCAGGCTGCGCTTTTACCATCTGCGCAGCGCCCGCGGCTCAGGCGACGATTCTTTCGCCCAGTCATGTCGTCGTGGTCATTGAAGAGAATCATTCGTACAGTCAGATTGTCGGCAACACCGCCGAGGCCCCATTTATTAACAACACACTGATCGGGCAGGGGGGGCTGCTTTACGCGGGGTCCCATTCGCCCGAACATCCCAGCCAGCCAAATTATCTTGATCTGTTCTCGGGGAGTGATCAAGGGATTACCGGCGATTATGTTCCATCCGCTCCGCAATATACCGAACCGCTGGCAAACGCGGGCAATCTTGGGGCCCAGCTTCTTAATGCGGGTTACACTTTCCAGGAATATAATCAAGGTTATTCCGCGATCGACAACACCACGAGCTACAATGCGGCCAGCTACAATCCGTACACCGGCATCACCGGGGCTACGTCCGCCCAGCTCAGTGAAACGTATGTGCGTAAGCACAATGCAGTGGTTAATTGGGTAAGTCCGGCACTGTCAAAAGTGTCGGGTAATCTGCTGCCTCTTTCCACAATGAGCGGATTCAGCCAGTTTCCCGGCACCGCCGCCGGTTATGCCTCCCTTCCGACCGTTTCATTTGTGATTCCCAATCTTGAAAATGACATGCACAATGGCAGCATTGCCACCGGTGATGCATGGCTTTCCCAGAATCTGGGCGGCTATCTGCAGTGGGCCAAAACCAACAACAGCCTGTTGCTGGTCACCTGGGATGAAAACAATTACACCCTTCCGGATGGCAACCACATTGCCACCATCATTAACGGCGATCCCTCGCTTTTTCAGGCCGGGACTTCCCAACAGGTGTTTAACAGCTACAGCGTCCTGCGGACTTTGGAAGATATGTACGGTCTGGGTTATGCCGGAAATGCAGCCGTATCGCCCGATCTTGCCACCAATTCCGCCGGACAGTTGATTGCCACACCGGAACCGGCCTCGCTGGCGGTTCTGCTCATCGGTATGGCGATCGCGGCGATCCCGATGCGTTTGAGATTAACCGCCCGGCGCTGAGGCGTCAGGTTCGCGATGTGCCGTTGGCGCACATGATGTGATGCAAAATTAGAAAAAGGAGATCAAATCATGAAAATTTATAACACTCCCTCAAAATCCGGAAAATCCCCGCAACTCGCCGGTCCGTCCGCTTTTGAAGCCCGCCTGGCGGCCTACGCCGCCGCAGGTCTTTCCATGATGGCGGTGGGCAGCGCGGCTGCCACGCCGCAATACACGGCTATTTCCGCCCCAATGACCACACTTACGCCCGGCGGTGAGGCGTTTATTAACTATGGCGGCAAGGCGGCCTTTCTGGGAATGATGACCTCGCTGAACCGGATCACCGGTGATGCAAGCGTCACGTTCTCCGGCATGACCCCGGGCGTGGACATGGTAACGGTGGCCGCATCAACCAATGGTGGCGCCACTTCAACACTGGAATTTCTGCCAAAGGGCACGGAAGTGGGCGACGCCGGCAACGCGTTTGTATTCGGCAATGGCGGTTATAACAGCACCAACATTGTCAAGGCCGGCAATCATGAAATTTTGTACACGGGGTTGCGCACCACCAGCAACGGCAAAGACTTTTACGGCTGGGCGGCTTTCTCATTTAACACAACCACGGAACCTTCGACTTCTCTGGTGGATTTCAATTCAAAGCTTCTCGGTTACGCGTTTGAGTCATCCCCCAATACTGCCATCGCTGTTGGTGATACCGGCGGCGCACAATTGATTCCCGCCGGCGCTTCCACACCGGAACCCGCGTCACTGGTGCTTATGGCGATGGGTGCGGTTGGCGTAATCGCCTGGCGCAGCCGCCGAAATTTGGCGGGATAGCCGGTTTGGGAGATTGCTTGCCTATGATCCGCCCCGTGCACAATCCCGCAGGCCGCCAGTCTACGCAAATGCAGCATAAGGACTTAGCCGACGCCCGGGCCGATGCCGGCTTCGCCTTTCCCTCGCCCTTGCCGCCGATCGATCACGATCCGCGCATCACCATCGTCTCCGGTCTGCCAAGATCGGGTACTTCGCTGATGATGCAAATGCTCTCTGCCGGCGGAATGACGGTGCTTACCGATGGCTGCCGCACTGCGGATATTTCCAATCCGGCTGGCTATTTTGAGCTTGAAGCCGTCAAGCAAACCCGCACCAACACGGCCTGGCTCACGCACGCCGCGGGCAGCGCGGTGAAAGTGATCTATCGCCTGCTTTACGATCTGCCTCTCAATCGGCGTTACCGGATACTGTTCATGCGGCGCAATATCGGCGAAGTGATTGCATCACAGAGGGCCATGCTCGGGCTATTATCGGAAAATGCCGATGGGAGCCGGCGCCTTGCGGACATCTTCACTAGGGAACTTGCTCAAATTGATGCATGGCTGGCCGCGAAAGCGCAGTTTCAAGTGCTTCATGTTGACCATGCCCAGGTGCTGGCCTCGCCCCATGCCACAGCCGAAGCTGTCGCCGCATTTCTTGATCGGCGGCTGGACCTCAACCTTATGTGCCAGGCCGTAAAACCGGCTCTTTACCGGCAAAAATGCCGCTGAATGATTTGTTTTCGCAATTCAGCTTCGTCCGTTGAGTTCGGGCAAAGCGTTCGAACGGATGAATCCTCCAAGCCGCCGATTGAATTCCCGTGACACGGGAAAGCCTAATTCTCTCCGCCCGCAAGCCGGCACATTCCGATGTGGCCGCCAAAGCCCTGCGCAATGATGATCGAATCCCCGTAATCCGGTAGTGGATCACCCGTCAGTGTACGGCCGACCCGGTGACACTCCGCGGAAAGTGCCAGGCTCACCAGGCCGGACGCCCCCAAGCTGTGCCCCAGCCATTGTTTATGCGAAAAAATCGGAATTTGGCCGAACGCCCTTCGGATTGCGGCTGATTCCACGGCGTCATGTTGCGTTCCAGCCGCATGGGCGTGCACAAATGAAATCCGGCTCAGGTCGGATGCGTTAACGCATCGCAACGCGTTAATTCCGTTCGTCAGGCGGCTGCCGCAGGGGTCAGCACCCACCATATGCAGCCCTTCTGCTCCCAGCCATGTGGCCTCAATCATCGGATGTTTTTTGTGTGCGGCGATCGGTTCATCCGTGCTCAGCAGCACCGCCGCGCCCGCTTGCGATACCACAAATCCACCGGCGCCGCCGGTTAGTGGTCGGCACCGGCGATGGCCGTCCGGTTCGCGGGCCGCCAGTACGCCCAAATTGTCATAGCATCCCGTAAACAGTGCATGCAGTGATGAGTCCGCTGCCAGTACAACGGCCCGCCGGCAATCTCCGGAATCCAGTGCTTTAACCGCGCGGTGCAGCGCCGCCATACCGCCCGCACAGGCTGCTACTGTAGTATGGATAGACCCGCGGCAACCCAGAAACGCACCTGCCGCCGTGCCCAGGGCGCCCGTGCCCAGGGCAACGTGCCACGCCTGCTCCAAGGTCAGCCCCGGCGCCCCGGATTGTCTCATGGTGTCCAATGCCGATAGCCAGCTAATCGCCGGACCTTTGCTCGTGGCCGTGAAAATGCCTGTGTCTTCTGCGGAAAGTGACTCCATCGGCCATGCGGCGCTATCGCATGCTTCAAAAAGGGCCGCGAGTCCCAGTTGTATGCTTCGATCCAGTTGCTCCGGCATGCCGCGACCGATACTCCGGGCCGCAATTTGCCGTATCATCGGTTCCAGAAAACTCTCCGGCACCTCGCCCGCATCCAGAACCCGTCCCCCCGCCATGATGCCGGCAAAAGTCTCGGGCAGCGTGCGGCCCAGCGGCGTGATCAGCCCCGTACCGTGGATATAAACAGGTGACCGCACCACCACCGCCTCTACAACTTGGCAGGATTGCAGCGACTGCTTATCTGCGACAGCATACTTGCCGAATGAAAATCAATTGCGGGCACTGATCAATTCCTGATCCACCGCAACTTCGGCTTCATGCAGAATTGGAATATTGAATTTGCCGGTATGGCTGACGCGCGAAAGCAACGGCTTTGCCGCAGCCGGTTGCACCGGACCCTGTTCGTACGACTGCCAGTCAAGTCCCAAGTCGCGTACCATTTGATGGTCCAACTCCGGACTCCTGCCGTAAGTGGTCAAATAATTTCCGATCATGGTGCTGTCCGCCCCGGCAAAAAATATCCAGCTTTGCAGATCGCGCAGGCACACTTCGCGTCCGCCGGCAACCTTAAGCTCCACGGTTGGATAAATAAACCGGCAAATGCTGATGATTTTCAGACATTCCATCGGCGGCAGCTTCGGCTGATTCTCCAGCGGTGTGCCGGGTATTGCATTCAGGAAATTTACCGGCATGACATCCACCCCGATGTCGCGCAGCGCAAAAATCATATCCAGCCGGTCAGACCACTTTTCCCCCATGCCGAAAATTCCGCCGGAACAAAGCGATAGACCGGCCGCTTTGGCCACGCGCAGGGTATTAAGCCGCTCGGAATAGGGGTGGGTAGATACGATTTCCGGATAAAAATTTTCGCTTGTTTCCAGGTTGTGATTCACCCGGCGAACACCGTTGTCGTACAAAAACTGCGCCGTCTCCGGCGTCAATGCCCCTAGGGTGGCGCAGGCGCGGGTCTTGCCCTCCGTCGCAATTTTCTGCAGCATAGGGCCCAGCCAGTTTTCCAGCTCGTTGCGTGTCGGCCCGCGGCCGGAATTAACAATTCCGAAGCTGTCCGCTCCCACCGCGCCGGCGTGCAGGGCCGAATCTATTACCTGCTGATCGGTTAATTTATTTTGACCAGCTATCGCCGTCTGGTAATGTGATGATTGTGCACAAAACTTGCAATCTTCGGAGCATCCTCCCACCTTCGCCGCCACGATGGCGCAAAAGCGGATATTGCGTCCCTTAAAATGAATGCGAATCTTGTTCGCCCAATAAAAAAGGTCATAAACATCGTCGCTCGAAACGGCGGTCAGGGCCGCGGCATCGACGCGGCTGATGAGTTCGCCGCCAATAACTTTCTCCGCCAAATTGCGAACTGATTCCAGCAACTGAATTATCCTTTCCAGAAAATTACCCAACTCCCGACCGCCTTTATCCACCAATTAAACCGCCAACGGCGATAAACCGGCGAGGCATCGATCAGCGAATTGGGGCCGCGACAGCCGATCGCGATAATCAGCGAAGCCGCGGTCTGCCGAAGGCGCGATTAAGGTTTTCCACGCTCACCGGTACCAGTCGCGTGCCGTTGAGGCTGTAAACCAGCATCAGGCCGTCACGGTTATCAATCACATTCAGGATTTCCACATTGCCGAAAGTAATACTGGATGTCAGCAATGTAATATCTGAACCGGTGGAAAGAACATCGCCATATGCCGGCTTCCGGGCGCTTTGATTAAGCACCAACAGGGCCAGTATCAGGGCGGTTACCGTAAGAAAGCCGATCATCAGATTCGAGCGTTTCATGGGGTGTTACTCCATGGGGTAAGGTCAAAAAATCTAAAAAACGGTGCGGAAAAACGCGGCCTGAAGATCAGCGCATTCGTCGCTTGATCCGCTTTATATCCTGACTGATGCTGCGCGGCACAATTGGCACCGGATTGCGTGGATTGGCCTGCTGGAATATGTAGCCGCCCATCACGCCTGTATCCACGTTGTACAGGTAAACTACCCCACCCTGCTGTGACGTTCCGGATACTGCCATGTAATGTCCTCCCCGCAACGCCTGCGCCTGAGCCTGAGCCGTCGGCGTTAAACTCATACGCCCTGCGCAAAACGCGACGATCAGTGCGGCGTTCAGCCCGACCAGACCGCCAACCAACCAGTTTCTGGCATTCATGGCAATACTCCAAAAGGCCACAGTAAACACTAAAGAAGGGCCGGATTCATCCGCCCCCAGTGAAAACCTGTTCTCGTTCCATCCCGTCGGTGGTTTGCGGCGCCGGACCGCTTATTTTTCACGTCCGCCGCCCCGTGTCCCACGGTGCGCACTGCGAAACGTAGCCACTGTCACTCCCGTCAATGCCAACCCGGCAATGATATAAGTAACCGCCGGACTTGTATGCTCCGTCAACTTCGGAATATACGCCGGAATCTGCTTTGACTTTAATTGTGCCTGAACCGGCGTGATATTGCCCGCCAACAGGCTTGCCAAAGTGACACACCCGCCGACGACAATCGGTTTGGCCAATGCCCGCCCGCCTATGCCGCCCGCACGCTTTAACCATGTACGCGTTTTCATTCTAAAGATGATAAACCGTGGCGCGGGTAAGTCAATGGCCAAAAAAGGCTGTTCGCTTTCTCCGCATGCCGGCAGAGGCCCGCAGGCATGCCGCCGGTATCATCTCCGGCCGCGACTTGGTCAGTAGGCAGCCTGAACTTTCGCCACCCCAGGCGCCGTCGAACTTTCCGTCGCACCCGGAAAGACGGCCCGCTGCGGTTTGCACCGATGCAACACCACCTCGCCCCGCTGCACCGTCAGATATGTTGAAGGTATTTCCGTCCAGCAACCGCTGTTAAAATACGAAACTTCATCGCCGGGCATTTCCACCGCATGGTGCGTATGCCCGCACAGTACCACGTCACATGCAAGTTTTTGACCGTACGCGATTGATTTTCTCTGGACTTTGTCAATGCAGTGGAGGAAAGTTTTGGATCGCGCTTTGGCCAGCCGCGCCACGTAATGCCTTCGGTCCACTTTTTGCAAAATATTGTAAATAACATCCCCCATCCAGGTCAGAATCGGATGGTGGTCGATAAAATCATCAAACCGGTGGCCGTGAAGCACCAGAATCCGCCGGTCCCCGCTGCGGAAAATAAACTCATCGCGCACATCCACGCCCAGAAGGTGCGATACAATTTCCGCCGGGCCGTCGTGATTGCCGCACGTCCAGATCACCTCCAGTTTATCGGATAAATGTCGGATCATGGAAAGCACTTTCCAATGCGTTTTCCGCAATCGGCGAAAATCGATGGAATCAAACATATCGCCGTTGATGATCAAACGCCGCGACTGCAGCCGGCCCTCCAATATGTCCTCCAAAAAAGCGGTAAGAGTCTTTGCTTGGCAGTTATCACAGCCAAGGTGAATATCCGATATCACCACCGCATCCAGCATTTCGTCATTGCGAAATAGCTCGTCATCAGCCGGCGGTGTCTCGTTTCGCACGCCCTCGCGACCGCAATGTTCATCAATTGACCGGATTTTTCGCCGCGGCTGCGGACCAAATCGCTCTGTATCAATCAGCCCGCCGGTGGATTTGTTAATAATGTCTGGTGTACCTTCCTTCATAACCCGCCATCCTCACCGGCTATTGTGTGAAAGCGGGCAGTGGTTTGTGAGCGTTTGGTTAAATTGTTCAACCCGGCTTCGCTTCGCGGCTCCGGGCACGAAATATCGGACTCATCTAACCTCCCGTATCCAAGCCACCAATCGGCCGGCAGGACTTTCCTTGGGCAAGGCCATGATCTCCTTTACCGTACCCTGAGCCGCAATCCGCCCGGAATCCAGCACCACGCATGAATCGGCAAATGCCAGCGTGTGTGGATCATGGGATGCGATTAACGCCGCCGCCGACGTTGTAATCGCCGCGCAGCGGATCATACGCAATATGATCTCCGCCGTCGGCCCGTCCAGCCCGGAAGTTGGTTCATCCAAAAGCAGCAGCTTTGGACGGTGCACGATGGCCCGGGCCAAAGCCGCAAGTTGCCGCTGCCCGCCGGATAATTGCGACGGATACCGGTCCGCAAGTTCCGCAATACCCATTTGTTGCAAGGCCGCGATCAACGCCGTCCGGTTCGGCGGTTTCATTGCCAGGCTCGCATTGCCCGCTACGGTCAGATGGTCAAACAGCAACCCACCCTGCGGCAGATAACCAATGGGCCGCCGCCACGCCGGTACATTTTCAAACGGTTCCCCCTCGGATTCCCCCAATCCCGCAATCGCCTGCAACAGCGTGCTTTTGCCTGCGCCTACCGCTCCCAGCAACACCGTTACGCCGGTTACCTTGAACGCCGTCTGCATCCTGATCGGAGAGTGAACCCGCATGGATACATGAATTACCGCCGGAGACTGCGTCACCGGCGGGTCGGAATTTGGAACATTAAAATTGCCCCGTGGTTCAGCCGTTTTGCGCGTGCCGACCGCGCGATGTTCCGGTCCGCCGCCATACGAGGCCCATAAACCCAGGATAGCCGGAAGCGGCAGGCCGATCAGCAGCAACAGCCAGATCAGGCCGAACGCCGCCGCCGGCCCGGAATCCTGCATGTTCACCCACATCTGTATGGGTATTCCATGCGGAAAATAGGCGATCATCAGCGCTACGCCAAATTCACCCAGCGCTCGCACCCAGGCCACCGCCAGCGCCGTCAGCAATCCCCGCCGCGCCAGAGGCATCGTCACCCGCCATGCGGCACTCACCGGCCCCTGCCCGCAAGTCAGCGCGAGTTGCCGCACGTTCGTCGGCACACTCGCCAGGGCGGCCCGCGCGCCTATTACAAAAAAAGGACTCGCCGCGTAAAACCCCGCTATCGTCAATCCCACCCAGGAATTGGTGAGCCGTTGGTCGCACCATTGCGCTAGTTGCCCCGCCAGACTTCTTGGACCCATCGCCGTGATCAGCAGCATGCCCATTGCCAGCGGCGGCGTAAGCAACGGCACAAATAGCAGCAGGTCCACCAGCCATTTGCCGCGAAATCGCCCGTATGCCAAAAGCCAGGCCAGCGGCAGCCCCAGCACAACAATCAATACCATGTCCAGTAGCGCACAAACAATGGATGCGCCCACCGCATGCCAGTCTTCACCACGCGGCGGCAGTGCCGGTTGGCCTGCGCCGGCAAACAGCGGCCACAGCATCAGCACCAGATAAACAGCCGCCAAAACCGTCAGGCCCGCCCCGGCCAATCGGCGGTTGTTGACTCCGGTTAAAGGCATCATTTTCGGCTTGGAGGTTGTCATGTGCCGGGTTTCCCGGCACGGCGCCCGCCAATGGGCTTATAGCCCGCTTTAACCAGCATTCGCCTGCACGCACGGGAACGCAGAAATTGCACAAAACGCCTGGCTTCATGCCGCCTGGTTTCATGTTGTCGGGCTTTATCGCGCAATATCACCGCGTAAAAAACCAGTGGGCTGGCCCGGCACACCTGCGGCTTGCCGTTGGCCGCGGGCAATTGAAATTCCACATGCCGATACCATGCCTTATCCATTTCCGGATAACCAAGGTTCACCTGCCGCGGCAAGGAGATAAAAGGCAGATGATTGGCCGCGGCTTGCGACTGGTAGGTAATGCATGCATCCATCTGTCCGGACTGCAAACGGAACATCAGCGAAGATTCGGTGAATATCTGCGCCGGGTTCTCCAGCCGCCCGGCTATTTTGGCTTCCAATCCCGGTTGATTGTAGTACCGCTGCGCCAGTTTAAGCGCCAGGATTGTACTCCGCCCCTGCGGATCGGTCCGTGGATCAGTGCGGCCGAAAAGCAGGTGATTGTGCAGAATTATTGAATACCATGGCTCCCTGGCCGCGCGAAATAATTTTGTCGCCGGTCCATGCGGGCAATAGGCCAGCACCATGCATGTGCGCGCAATGGGCACAGCCGGCGCCGCCGGTAGTTTCCGCGGCAACAGCTTCAGCGGACCGCTGGTAACCGAAATAAAAACGTCCGCGGTCAGTTCACCCGCGGCCAGTTCCCTGGCCAGACCAAACGCGCCACGCCCCATTCCCCGCACCGCAATGCCCGTCAGGCCGCGGAATGCCGGAAATATTTTCCGTTCCATCACCGCCCCCATCGATCCGGCATAACAGACACGCAACACTGGCTGGGCCGCACACAGCGTTCCTGTTGCCGCGCCGCCCGCCAAATACGCACCGGCGCCAATCCCCATGCACAAGGCCGATGCGCCTGCGGCTCTGCCTGTTGGTCGTCGGGCGGCCGTTCGCCCCTGATTCACGGTTAACCGCGCGTTCATCGGTCTGTCTCCATAGGATTAGCCGCTCCCGCGGGCCGTTGATCTTTCGGTTTCCATTCTCCCGGCCCGCTGGGGAATTCATTTTACCCTCCCCTCCGGCAAAAGGCAGTTGGCGATGCCGCCCGCCCGGTTCAACTCCAGCCGTCCGTACTCCTACCCGGGGCGTATATACCCCGGACCGGCCGCGACGCCTGACTTTCTTGCTCGTTCGCGATTGCCGGGCTGCCGATTGAAAAACCGAAAAAAACACCCTGGTAAACTTCACCCGTTACGCTGGCCAAACGCCCTTGCCCCAGTTATCATCATTTTCGGCAATCTTGCGGTTGACCGTAGCCAGATCTAATCTGCGACGCAGGATTCCGGCTTTGACTCCAACGCCCCCAGCCTTGCGTGTTTCCTTTGGGGACAGCGTGACGCGGCGGCCTTGCAGCGGGTGAAGTGGCTCATGGAATTGATCAAGGGTATCGGTGTTTCCTCGGGCGTGGTGGTTTGCCGGGCTATGGTGCTCGGCGAAGATGAACTGCGCGTCGGCCGGCGGACGATCGCCCCCGCTGACGTGCCGGAGGAACGGCGCCGACTTCAGGCCGCCCTTGCCGGCAGCAGCGATGAAATCCGTGAACTTCGCGATTCCACCACCCGTTCCCTGGGCAAGGAAACCGGGGCCATATTTGATTTTCACCTTGGTTTGCTGAATGACCCCCAACTCCTGAAAACCTTCCTGTTCGGCATTGAAACCAATTATTCCAGCGCCGAATATGCCGTGCACAAAGCTCTTCGGGATTATGGTCGGATTTTTCTCAACCATGAAGACGCTTTCTTTCGGGAGAGAGTCAAGGATATTTACGACATTGAGCGCCGCCTGCTTGATAAACTCATGGGTAAAGAACGAATCCGCCTCACGGATATCACTGAACCCGTAGTGATCGTAGCCCATGATCTATCCCCTTCCCAAACGGCCTCTCTCAATAAGTCCCTGGTCCGCGGAATCGCCATTGAAGCCGGCGGCCGCACCAGCCACACCGCCATCATCGCCAATTCGCTGGGAATCCCCGCGGTTGTCGGACTGGAAAACGTGGCCCACCGCACCACCACCGGAGATATGATGGTGGTCAACGGGTACAGCGGCCTGGTCATATTGGATCCTGATCAGGCCACAATCAACGATCACAAAGAATACGAACGCCGGCAGAAACTATATCAATCTTCGCTTGAGCAAATGCGCGATCTGCCCGCCCGCACCCGTGACGGCGTGGACATCGCACTCTACGGCAATATTGAATTTCCCTCCGAAGTGGAAAACGCAATCGCCAAAGGCGCCACCGGCATCGGCCTTTACCGTACCGAGTTTCTGTATCTTTCCAGCGATCATGAACCCACCGAAGATGACCATTACGCCGCTTATGCCGAGGCCATCCGCCGCCTCGGCGGCAGGCCGGTCGTTATCCGCACGCTGGATCTTGGCGCGGATAAGTACTCGCCGTTTGTCGAACAGGTTCCGGAAGCCAATCCTTTTCTTGGCTGCCGCTCCATACGCCTGTGCCTGGCCAATGAAAAGTTGTTCATGGTTCAATTGCGGGCCATTTTACGCGCCAGTGTACTGGGCAATGTCAGCGTCATGTTTCCCATGATCAGCGCACCCATTGAACTGCACAAAGCCAAAATGATCCTCAAGGATGTAATGGAAGAACTTGAGGAGGAGGGGCTGCCGTTTAACCGCTATATCCGAGTCGGCATGATGGTGGAAGTTCCCGCCACCGCTCTTGTGCCCCATCCGTACATGTCGGAATGCGACTTTTTCTCCATCGGTACCAATGATCTCATTCAATATACCTTGGCGGTGGATCGCGGCAATCAGCGCGTCGCCTCTCTTTATTCCGGCGCGCACCCGGCCGTGCTTTCCCTTATCCAGACGGTTGTGCGGGCGGCCGGACGAAAAAACAAGCCGGTGGCCCTCTGCGGCGAACTGGGCGGAGATCCGCAGTTTACGCTGCTGCTTATCGGCATGGGCATCCGCACGCTTTCCATCACGCCGCAGAATATTCCGGAAATTAAAAAAATTATCCGCAGCGTCACCATTAAAGATGCGGAAAAGATCGCACGCACCGCCATGAGCAAATTCTCCGCGAATCAGATCAGCAGTTACCTGCACGATGCTACGCGGAAATTTTTGCCCGATATTTTCAGCGAAGAAAATCCCGGCGCTGCGCATCCGCCCTGATTTCTCTTCCAGGGCCCGGGACGGCATTTACCGTTCGTGCTGCACCAGCACCCTGCTGTCAGGCTGCTCGTGTCATAATCTTCCTGCGGTAAGCCGCCGCATCCGGCGGATACCGCGAACCTGTCGTCACTCCCATCGGGCCGCGCACAAAAAATCACTCTTTTCTATTTCATCGTTTTCTCATATCTTTTGTTCATGGCTATAGCCGTTTCGGCATGTGTGATCTGCAAGAATGAAGCGGAAAAGGTCCGCACCTGTCTGGATTCGTTGACATGGTGTACCGATATTGTTGTTGTCGATTCCGGCTCCACCGACGCTACCGTGCAAATTGCCCGGCAGCACCCGGCCAAGCCGCGTGTGATCCATCATGATTGGCAGGGATACAATCAACAGCGGGAATTTGCCGTAAGCGCCTGTGCCAATCCCTGGGTATTAGCCCTGGATGCGGATGAAGAATGCTCTCCAAAACTCGCCCGGGATATTCAGAACATTTCTGAATCCGCCGTGGCGCAAATTGCCATGTTTGAAACCCCGCGGAAAAACTTCATCGCCGGCAGGTTTGTTCGCTGCTGGTCGCCTGATTTTCAAATGCGTTTGATCCATCGCGACCGGGTGGAATGGGACCAGACATCTTTACCCGAAGTGCGGCGGCCTATCCAATCATTTACTATCGCGAAACTTGGCGGCGCAATCCTTCACAATCGGCTTACCCCTTACCGGGAAGTTGATTTCAACGACGGGCCCGTTATGGCGGAACGCGCCCGATTGCTGGCCTCCCGGATGGCGGCAACGGGCAAACGGGCCACGTTGTTTGCCCTGTTAACCCGGCCGCCGATGACATTTCTGAAATATTACTTCCTGCGCGGAGCGTTTTTACAGGGGCGTTTTGGCCTGATCATCGCGTATAAAACCACAATCGGGGTCATGCTGAAGTACAGCGTGCTTTATGCGGAGCAGAATTTGCAAGCTAGCCAGACCGCGGATTCAAAAATTACCCCTCCACAGTAATTTCGGAAGGATAACAAGCCCGATGGGTCGCCGCATAGACGCCCGGAGAGTTGTGTCCAAGCGATTCGTGCATTATTCTCCGAGCACAAAATGTGGAGTAATTCACATTGTGGTAAATAAGTGTGATTCTTGGATCAGAAATGCCATTTTTGAACTGGAAAGGCGATTTTGACAAGGCCGCCGTCGATATACGCTGGCTCGACATAGGCATATAATTGTTTGCGTTTCCAGCCCGGTTTAACCGAAACTCAAATTGAGGCTGGCAACGTCGGCACTTTTCCGGCATTGCGATTCTTTGCCGAAACCGTGCCCAGCCGGTAGAACTGGCGCGACCGGCTGCCCGTCACGATGCGGCATTGTCACGTGACGACCAGTTTTAGTTACACCCGCCGCGAAACCAATAAACCCGCGGCACCAGGAAATGAAAGAATTATGGCTGCCAAAACAAAACCAACGGGAAAAGCGCTCGTCATTGTTGAATCACCGGCTAAAGCCAAGACCATCAACAAGTACCTTGGGGATGCGTACTTGGTGAAAGCATCCATGGGCCATGTGCGCGACTTGCCGCCCAAAGATATCGGCGTGGACATTGAAAAGAATTTCGCACCAACGTATGAAATACTTGCCACAAGGAAAAAAATAATTGGCGAGTTGAAAGCCGCCTCGCGAAATTCCCGCCAAGTTTATCTCGCCACAGACTTGGACCGTGAGGGCGAAGCGATCGCCTGGCACCTGAGTCATGCCTTGGGGTTGGATGAAGACGACGTGCAACGTGTGGTCTTCAATGAGATTACCAAAGGAGCGATTCTTAAGGCGTTTGAGAATCCGGCAAGGATTGATTTGGATAAAGTCAATGCCCAGCAGGCCCGGCGCATATTGGACCGGTTGGTAGGCTATAAAGTGTCACCGCTGCTGTGGAAAAAGGTATCCCGCGGACTTTCCGCCGGCCGGGTGCAAAGCGTTGCGGTAAAGGTGATTGTGGACCGGGAAAAGGAAATCGCCGCATTTATTCCCGAAGAGTACTGGAAATTGCAGGCCTATTTCACAACGCAAACCAATATCGCCGGTTCTCTTGGCGACCAATGGCGTGAATTTTTGCTGGGCGACGATGAAGATGGCTCCGATGACGGCACCGATTCCGCGCCCGCTCCGTCCGGTGGCCCTTCGGGTCAGCAAAAACGCTCGTGGTTGGAACAGAACAAGGGCTTCCGCGCGGAATTGGTGGAATTTCAGGGCAAAAAATTTGATCCAAAGAATGTTGACGACGCTCGCCGGGCCGCGGAGGCTGTCGGCCTCGAACGCGTCTCCCAGGTCACCGTGGAAAACGATGGAGCCAACGGCCCTCGCGGCGTTCCGGTGCGCGGGCCGGCGGCCATGCTGACGCGAATTTCCGGCGAACTTTCATCCATCGCCAAACGTCGCGCCTTTTCCGTCCGGTCATTAACCACAAAGCCGTCCACATCGCGTCCGCCCGGTCCGTTCAGCACCAGCACGCTGCAGCAGGCGGCGAGCAATCAAATGGGGTTTGGCGCCCAGCGGACAATGCGCACGGCACAGCAACTTTATGAAGGTGTGGATTTGCCCGGGCAGGGATCCGTGGGTCTTATTACGTATATGCGAACGGATTCGCAGAATATCAGCCAGGAAGCACTCGGGCGCGTGCGGGCATTTATCAGTAAAGAATATGGCGCCAAATATTTGCCGGAAGGCCCCAACTTTTTCAGTTCCAGGCAGGGGGCGCAGGAAGCCCACGAGGCGATCCGTCCCACCGATGTCACCATTCAGCCGGCGGATATTCGTGGGTCCTTATCGGATGACCAGTTCAAATTGTATGAACTGATATGGAAACGATTCGTCGCCTGTCAGATGACTCCCGCCCAGTGGCTGGTGACCGAGGCCTTGATTGAATGCCGCGCGTTGGACCGTAAGGATGAACCGGAATTACGGCCCGTGTTCAAAGCGACCGGGCGGGCCCTGAAATTTGACGGTTTTACGCGGGTTGCGGGAGTTTGGTCCAGATTTGATGAGCAACTTCTGCCGGCGCTGGCGGAAAACCAGCAGGTCGCCCCGCTTGATTTAACGCCGACGCAACACTTTACGAGCCCGCCGCCGCGCTACACGGAGGCCAGCCTGGTTAAGGCTTTGGAAACAGAGGGCATCGGCCGGCCCAGCACCTATGCAAGCATTATTGCCACGATTCAGGACCGGCAGTATGTGCAGCTTAAGGATCGGCGGTTTTTCGCCACGGACCTGGGCATAAAGGTTACGGAAAAACTGATTGAAGGTTTTCCAGACCTGATGGAACTCAGTTTTACGCGAAAAATTGAAAATGAACTGGATCAGATCGAAGAATCGCACCGCGATTGGGTGGAAGTGGTACGGGATTTTTATAATCCGCTGGCCCGCGACCTGGCCACCGCGGAAGATCGCATGACCCATGCCCGCGCCGAGGCCACCCCATCGGAATATAAATGTCCGAAATGCGGCGCTATGATGGCCTATAGGCTCTCGAAGCGGGGCAAAAATTTTCTGTCCTGTTCACGGTATCCGGAATGTGACGGCGCCTCGAATGTTGATTCCGAGGGCAGGCCCGTACAACTGGATATCACCGATTACAAATGCCCCAACTGCGGCAAACCGATGATACGCCGGCTGGGGCGATTCGGACCATTTTTCGGCTGCTCCGGTTATCCGGAATGCAAGACACTCCAGCAGGCGGACAGAAAAACCGGCCTGCCGCTGCCGCCTAAACCGCCGCCCAAACTCACGGGTCTTAAATGCCCCAAGTGCAATAAAAAAGAACTGGTGGTACGAACCGGCAAACGTGGTGATTTTTTAAGCTGCCTGGGTTATCCACGGTGTCGCATGACGCTTCCCGCGGAACGGCTGGATGAATTTCTGGCGATCAATGCACAGAAAGCCTGGCCGCCGGCGGATATCCTGGCCAAGGCCGGCGGCAAATCGGAAGCTGCAGGCAAAGCTGTGACAGCCGCCGAACAAAAACCGGCTGAAGCTCAGACCCAGGTCAAACCGGCAGCCAAGGCCGCCGCAAAAAGTCCGGCACGCAAAGCACCGGCACGGTCGCGGGCATCCTGACGCCCCCCGGCTGTCGCCGGTAAATTACATGCGTCTGATGCGCCTTGGGCATGGCGATCCGGGCAGGTGAAGGCCGCATGTCATCGCGTGGTGATTTGCGCTATCATTTCCACCTCCACGGTGCTGCCCAATGGCAGGGCATTGGTGCCGACGGCGCATCGGGCATGGCGGCCGGCTTCACCGAATATTTCCACGATCAGATCACTGGCGCCATTGGCTACCGCGGGCTGCCGATCAAAATCCGCCTCGCAGGCGACAAACACACCAAGCTTTACAATTCGCACAAGCCGCGACCAGTCGCCCTGACAGGCTTCACGAAGCACGGCGATAGCGTTCGTTGCGGCAAGCCGTGCCGCATCACGGGCTGGTTCAATGGGCCCGGAAGCGGCAACGCGGCCCTTAAACTGCAGTTTGCCATTGTGCGTAGGCAACTGTCCGCTGATAAATACCAGTGACTCCGCCCGCACAAATGGAACATAGCCGGCCACCGGCGCCGGCGCCGCCGGCAGGATAATGCCCAGGCGGGCGAGGTTTGACTCAATAGCATGCATTTGGCCGATCTCCTTTTTTCCGGACGTGGAATAATCCCTGCGGCGCTCCCCGCCGCACATATTCCAGTATAATCAAGTAAATTGTCCGCTATCAAAGCGCGGCTGCAAGCCGGCGCCTGTGTGCGGCAACAGTAAATAGACCGGTTGCGGGAGCCGGAGGGTTCCCCGCCGCGGTGATGACTAGACCATAATTATGAAACAGAGGATGGTATGATTCTGACAAGAGATTACGGGCCGGTCGTGCTAATTTTGGCGGCATCGGTTCTTACGGGCTGCAGCGGGCAAACCAATAATCCATTGACCCGGCCACAGGCATCCATTCGTGCCGATTTGCCCTACCGGCCATTTATGCCGCAGGCGGAAAACAGCGGCGGGTATGCAGTTTCAACTCCGCCGGCTTACCACCAGAAGATGTCCGGCACGGCCGGTATGTCGGCATTGCCGACCGGGAATGTGCCGCAAGCCGTGCCTGTCCGCATGGTAGATTCGACAGCAGCCGGCCATCGAAGCGCCGGGAATCAGGCCGCGGGAGTGCCTTCCTTTCCGCGGCAATTCCAGGGCTCGCCGGCAGCACACCATCCCACCGCTGCCGGGGCGTCCATTCCGGATATTCAACCCGTAACCACCGGTACGTACGGCTTTGTGGTGCCGCCGGATATCAGCAGCTTCAAAAAAACGGGTGATTTAGATCG
>JAKBBN010000136.1 GCA_021808485.1 Planctomycetota bacterium
TTCTCACTATCGCTGTTTTGGGCTTGCAGTCTTGTGCGGTCACTTTCCGCCATAGACTGCAGCGCATTCCGCAGCGCGTTGCGGTCGGCCTTGACCGGCTCGCATGCGGCCTTGGCGAAGTGCGCGTCGTTGGTCATCAGGTAGTTCTCTTGGGCAATCAACTGGCTGTTGCCGATCCACTGGCATAACCGCTTGCCTTCATTGTTTGAAACGCTTGCCATGGTCAATCCTTTCGCTCGGTAAGTTCCAGTCCCAGCCGCTCGGCAACCCGGCCGGCTAACCAACAATCCTGCCGCACCACGGCAAACGCGGGTCCGGCTTGGCAACTTTTGGGCCGAGCACAATCAGGCGCTACCCGCCGGTTTTTACCAGCGGCGTTTGCCGGCCGAAGCCGGCCGAAGCTCACCAGTGGGGCACGCCGGCTATTATTTAAATTTTTGAATGGCCCGCTGCCGGGCGGTGTTGTGGTCCACCACCGGGGCCGGGTAATCCTGCCCTATCCGACATCCGCATTGCGATTGCAGCAACGGCGGCATAAGCCACGGCTCATGCACAAATTCAACCGGAACCCGTGCCAGCTCAGGTACGAATCGCCGGACGAACACCCCGTCCGGATCAAACCGCCTCGCCTGGAGGATCGGATTCATCACACGAAAATAGGGCGCGGCGTCCGTGCCGGTGCCGGCGCTCCATTGCCACCCCCCCACATTGCTCGCCTGGTCATAATCCATTAGCCAGCGCATAAACCACTGCTCCCCGGTGCGCCAATCAATATCCAAGTCCTTGGTAAGAAACATCGCGGTAATCATACGCAGGCGATTGTGCATCCAACCGGTGGATTGAATCTGTCTTAACGCCGCATCAACAATTGGATAGCCGGTTTGCGCCGCCAGCCAGGTTCGCAGTTTATTCGGATCATTTTCCCATGGCAGATGGTCGTACCGACGGTTGAAAGGCAGGCGAACGGTATGCGGGAAATGAAACAGCACCATGCGGTAAAATTCCCGCCATATCAGTTCCGAAAGCCAGCATTCCGCCCCGGCGCAGCCTTTAAGCGCCCCGGCGGAAATCGCCGCCGCCACGCATTGGCGGATGGAAATGGTGCCGGCGGCCAAATGCGCGGAAAGGCGTGATACGCCGTCAGCGGCGGGAATATCCCGCTTTTGGCGATACAATCCGATGCGCTGTTGGGTGAATTCATCCAGCATCGTTCTTCCGCCGGATTCGCCGGCCGCCACATCCAGCCGCACTTCCGCAAAACCGAGTGCCGCCGACAGGGGCACGGGGGTCGTATCCATTGCCGGCGGTGCGGGCAATTTCCGCGGCCTGCCGCGGGATGCGGCGGCTTCAGCGGTGTATTTGGCCAACCATGTCCGTTTATATGGGGTGAAAACGGTGTACGGCGTTTCCGCGGCAGTCAAAATATCAAATTCTTCAAAAATAACCGAATCACAATATGTATATATTTTAAGATCATGCCCGGCTTTTTCCGCCTCCCGGAGCAGCCGGTGATCCTGCGCCATTTGTGCCGGTTCATATTCCTTATTCAGCGTAATGGCGGATGCCCGCAGTTGCCGGGCCAGTGAAAGCAGCCCGGCCACCGGATCATCCGTGGTTATTATCCGCAAATCGATATGCAGTTGCGCCAGCCCGGTGCGCAGTTCCCGCAGTGCGGCCAGCCAGAAGGCGGCCTGATACGCCCCGGTCTTTTCCATATTCGCCGCAAACCACCGCGTATCCAGCATAAATACGCCGGTTACCGCATCCCCCAGCCGCGTGGCGGCCGCAAGCCCGGTGTTGTCCATAACGCGGAAATCGCGACGGAACCAGTGTATGACGGAATTCACGTTTCCAGGACCCCTTCTCCAGTGCGGGAAATTGTAGGCGGCCTGCCGCACAAAAGCCGATTCCGGCTTTCATGCCGTGCATTATACGCCGCACGCGGGACTGTCCCCGGCCGATTTCCGCCGGGCGGCTGGCGGGGCCGCGCAGCTTTGCTAAAATAAATTTCCGGAGTCAGGCGGCATTCCGCCTGATCAGGCCGAAGAAAGGAGCAACACAATGTCTGATATTGCAGTTATTTTTGTCATGGTTCGGCCGGCATACCCGAATGCCGCCGCCGGAAAGCCATACAATAAAATCGATAATCGTGAAGTGTTCATGCGTACCGTGGAGCTTTACGCCAAAAGGGATCAGGTGAAGCAACGGGTGGTGTGCGTGCTGCCGGATGAGATGCAGCGCATCAATGAAAAATATTCCGCGCATCTTGCATTTGCCGGTGTATCCGTGACGGCGGGCGGTCCGGACTGGTTCGGCGCGGTGGCCCGCGGGCTGGAAAAATTGAAGCCGGAAATAAGCACCGTGTTTATTCATGACGCCTGCCGGCCCGCCATTCCATACACCCTGCTGGATGCCCTGGAAGCGGCGGTGATCACCACGGGGGCGGCAGCGCCCGTCAGCCCCGTGACCGGTTCACTGGTGCGGGTTAAGAACAATCAAATTTCCGCAGCCGTGGATGGCAATGGAATTTATGCCGTCGGCTCACCGCAGATATTCCGCAAGGATGTTCTGCTGGAGGCATATCAACGGCGGGCGGAGCTAAAAACGGCGCCGGCGGATGATGCGGCACTGGTGCGTGCCTGCGGCGCCACCGTGACCACGGTAGTGGACTGGAGCCTGAATTTGCGGGTAGATTCCGAAGATGCCGTGAAACTGGCGACGGATGCCGTCAAGCATTTGCCCAAGCCGCGGAGCACGGCCGCGTTTACCCCGTTTGAAGAAGCGCAGTGGTAACACCGGCGGGATGGGTGATAAAGATGCGGAGCGGGCGTCTTTGCGGGAAGCCGCCCGGCGGGCCGCGTGGGCAGGCCGGGCACGGGCGGCCGTCAAGTGCATCATTGCGCGGGCAGCGCGATAGTTGCGGTCCGGAGTATATAACGGCCGGATTCGGCCGGTGCTTCGGCCGCCGGAGGGTGTGAAAGCAGCGAGTCCGCGGAGCAACATGGCACGCCGTGTTATTTTTCTGATAACAGACCTGGACCTGGGCGGTTGCCCCCTGCTGCTCCTGCGCCTCGTGCGGGATATGAAAGCCCGCGGCCGTTTTGCCCCGCTGGTGGCCAGTATTAAATCCGCCGGTCCGGTAGGACGCGGCATTTGCGCTGCGGGTGTGGATGTGGTGAGTCTGCATGCCGCCGGCCCGTGGGATTTTACCGCATTCAATCGCTGGATTGGCCTGCTGCATTCGCAACAACCTGCGGCCGTGGTAAGCCTGCTGATTCACGCCAATCTGCTGGCGACGGCCGCCGCGACGGCAGCGCCCCCCTGCCCTTATCTGCACACGCTGCACACGCTGCAGGATCGCCCGCGCTGGCACTGGCCGTTAAGCGGCTTTATCGCCGGCCGCAGCGCCGGGGTGGCGGCGCCATCACGGGCCATTCTCAACCGACTAACGCTGAAAGGGTATTGCGGCCCCTGCTTTACGGCGCCCAACGGTATAGATGTGGAAAAATTCTTGAATGCCGTCCCGCCGGAACCGTCTCAGCGGCCGTGGCCGGCCGGTTCCACGGTGGTCGGCTATGTGGGACGGTTTGACCCGGTCAAACGGCTTGATGCGCTGGTTCGCGGGTTTGCGCGGCTGCTGCTTTCGGATTATCACCGGTGGGAAAGGCTGCAACTGGTGCTGATCGGCTACGGCCCCATGGAAGGTCCGTTGCGTAAGCTGGCCGCGGAACTGGGCGTGTCATCGCATATTTATTTTCCCGGCCCGACGGCCGCTCCGGAGATCTGGTACAAAACATTAGATGTATTTATTAATCCATGTGATGTGGAAGGCTTCGGCTTATCCGTGGTGGAGGCCATGGCCGCCGGTGTTCCGGTGATGGCCCGCTCCGGCGGCGCGATGGATGAAATTATCACGCACGATGCAAGCGGCTGGCTGTACGGGCCGGACGAATTAAGCGGCCGGGCGAAGGGTGCGGGCCGCGGGGCCATCCGCCTGCGTTTTGCTTCGCCGGATGCGGAAGCGGACGCCATTGCCCGGGCACTGCGCACACTGCTTTCGGATGCGGCACTTCGCGGACGGCTGGCCATGGGAGGAGTTAACCGTGTAGTGGGGCGATATACCACGGCGAAAATGGTGCTGAAATATGAAGAAATTCTTGAAAAAATTATAGGCTAGCCAGCCGCAAATCACACCCCATATATACGGGGCCAAATTAACCCAAAAACACAATATATAGTGGTCCAAGAATATTTAAATAGGATCGCAAGAACTGCCGCTGCGCCCTGTTTTACAAAATCACTTGAATTTGCATCGTGAATAATGTACATTTGGGCCGATGTGGAGTACAGGAGATGTCGAGTGGAGTGTTTTGGGTTGAATTGGGAGAT
>JAKBBN010000059.1 GCA_021808485.1 Planctomycetota bacterium
TTACCCACACCGCCCTGACTTCCGGCCGGCCGCTGCTGGTCCATCCGCGCCAAACCGTTGTGCTTTACGCCCGCTGATTGCATGTTGATCCGGGATTCCGGGCTTTCAACCGGTAAACGCCGCCAAACCGGTCCCCGCCCCTCATACCCGCGGCGTTGTGCTGACGGCGGTCGGCGCGGTCGGCCTGCTCGCATGGAATCAGGTGCGCGCCAAATCCGCAGCGCATCATTGCCATCATGCGGACCGGAATTTTCCGGCCCGCCGGCGGGGGCAAATCCGCCGGCAACAGGTTTTCATCGTCGGCGGACGGGGCCTCTTCTAACCGCCGCCGAAACGCTTGCGGTATTCCTGCGGCGTTAAGGATTCCCGCCGGCGAAACACCCGGTGCAACTGCCGCTGCGTGCCGAAGCCGGCCTGTTTGGCGATGCGTGTAACCGGCCATGGCGTTTCCACAAGCAACTGCTTGGCCCGCTGTACATGCGCCGCCAGAATGGCCGCATTCACCGTTTCACCGGTCACGCGACGGAATTGCCTTTCCAGCGCCCGCCGCGATATTCCTAAACAGACCGCCACATCGGTTACACCCAGCGCCCGGCCTGCGTTCTCCCGGATAAACTGCGCCGCCAGGTATACACGCCTGTCCGGAACGGACGCGGCATCCGAAGACTCGCGAATATGCAGCAGCCCCGTCGGCTCCACCAGCCGCGCCTCGGCGGAGGCATCCTTGCCGCGCAACAATTCATCCAGCCGGCGGGCCGCTTCATAACCCAGTTGCTCCGCCGGCAGAATCGCCGCGGATATACTGGGAACAATGCTCTCCGCCAAGACCGGATCATCATCCCATGCCACCACCGCCGCCTGCTCCGGCACACCGATACCGGCCCGTTCACAGGCCTGAATAACCGTCCGGGCCTGCGCCATATTCCATGCGAAAATTCCCACCGGCTTGGGCAATCGAGCCACCCACCGGACCACCGCGGCCAGCGTCGGCGCCGCCCCGGCGCCGCTTACCACAAAATCACACGGGCAATTCACGGATTCAATAAACTTCACCACCGCCGCGGCGCGAAAATCCAGGCAGCGCACCGGTCCGCGAACGCCGTAGTAGCCGAATTGCCGAAAACCGCCCGCCAGAAAATGACGGCCGATGACCGCCGCCACCGCCTCATCATTCACGCGCACCGCAGGCAAGTGTCGCAGCGCGGTCGGCGGGCGCGAGGAAAAGGAGACAACCCGCGTTCCACGTTTCGCCATCAGCCCGCGTATGGCCGCTACATCCGTCAGCACGTGCGTTACAATTCCGTCCCAGTTCTGGCGGCTGTGGAATATCGCGCCGGATTCATTCTGCCCGCTGACGGTGTAAAGCCGCCAGTTGGGCCGGCTGTGGGCATAGGATTGAATCCCCCGCATCACCTGCCGGCACCACTGCGACCAGTCCCATAAACGAACCGCTATCCGCAGGACGTTTTCCGCCGGCTTCGGCATGGCCGCCAACTCGCGTCCCGCTTGCCGCCCCGTTCGCGTGTTATTCATCGTGCTCCGGGTCTTATCCATGACGCTTAGATTAACCGACCGGCCATGATGCCGCAAAATGTCGCATCTATTTTTCCCATTGCCGCATTATTTCTCTTCACACACCCCCATTTCATGTTGTAGACTCACTGCATCGCGATCCGGATTTCCGGCACCGGACCGCGGGCCCGGCCGATATCGGCGGGCGAATCACCCCTGTTGGACCGGAGTCCACGCGAGGGAAGTTTTACACAATTTTTTAGGAGCAACGACTATGCGCATCGCGTCACTATCCACACCACGATTCACGGCGTCCGCCTGCTGCCTCGCCGCGGCAATCACCGTCTCATGCCAGGCCGCGCAGGCCGGTTTGATCCACCAATATACCTTTAATTCCAGCTACATATCCAATGGAATCACCTATTCCACCGATTCCATCGGCGGAAATCAGTATTCCGCCCAACTTGTGAATGGCGCCACGGTTTCCAGCGGCCAGGCCATCCTCACCAACAACAACATTATCAGCGGAGCGGCCAATGTGAATTATGTTTCCATTCCCGTGGCCGCGCTGCCCACCACCAGTTCATCCCTCACACTGGAAGAATGGTTCACCGGAACACCTGATTACAAAAGCGGATCCTCCGGCAGCTACTATGCCCAGAATCGCGGTTTTGATTTTAATAACGACACGCTGAGTTCCACTACCTCCGAAAATACCACGCCCGGCCAGTACAACGGGGAATATTTCTACCAGTCGCTTAATAACGGCGGCGGCACCAGCGCCACGGGAATATCAGCCGCCGGCTGGGGCCATGAAAGCCATATCAACGCTAATGCGGGCGGTTCGCTCACAAAGCTGCCGCCAACCCAGCACATGATCGCCATGGTAATAGACGCATCGGCCAGCACCTATGGAACGCTGTACTATTATCTTGATGGTAATCTTGTCGGCTCGGTCGCTGTTTCCCAGACCAACCGGTGGACCACCGTCTCCCCCGCGTTTACACAGGCATGGCTTGGCCGCTCGGCCTTTTCAGGAGACGGCGTACTGAATGGATCAATCAACGAGTTTGATATTTACAATAACGCCCTTAGCGCAACACAAATTCAAAGTGCTTTTACCGCCGGACCGGTCCCCACACCCGTACCCGCCGCCGGGTTGCTGACGGCGGTCGGCGCGGTCGGCCTGCTGGCATGGAATCAGGTGCGCGCCAAATCGCGGATGCGTCGCCTGCGGCTTTCCGCCCCGGCATGAATAAACAGCCGCTGCGTTTCACCCGTACGATCCGGTGCGTTGCCGGCGGTGAATGTACCGCCAATGGTTGTTTGCGCTGCATTCACTGTTCGCCGCGGCGGCGGTGACATGGCGACGGTAACGGCCTCAATTACCGCCTTCGGCCGGCCAGTCGCCGCCTTTAACTGATATCGTGCGGGCCGGTATGCGTGATTCAAGGGGTTTATTCCCCCCGCCCAAATTCGTTGCCGAACCAACAATGTTCATCGCCGGCTGACGGCACGACAACAAAAAGCCGCTTCCGGATTGGCTGCGGGCGTAATGGATCGGCCTTCCGGTAAAACCATTGGCTCCAATCGCCTTGACGTATTGTGGAACAAGCCGCCGCAGCAAGGCCGGGTAGCGGCCGTTTTTCAGCTTGTACAGCGCAAGGGCTATGGACAATCGCGTCAACCGGCGGCGAACGGTAAACGCTTCGCGGATTAACGCGACTTCGGCATCGCGCGGGTCCATCGTGGATACAACAATATTCAGCGGTCGCAGCAGCCTGTTCACCGTCCGCGCGGCCAGGGTTCCGCCGAAATAATCCTCCCGCGGGGAGGCGATCGAGCCGATTATTCCGACCCGCTGATTATCGCAATACGCGCGAAACCCGAGTTCGGCGGCTTCCATCCCCGCCATTCGCCGGGAAAACCCGGATATTTTTTCCGCCGCGGCTTCCCGTTCGAAAAGTCGGTTGGTATCCCGCAGAAGTTTTACATAATGCACCGGCAGAAAATACTGCTGAAGCAAACAGATTGTTGAAGGCCCGAATTCGGCGTTAAGCCCCCGCTGATCTATCCGTATCAGGTTGTCCAGGGCGGTATCACGCTGGAAATTCAGCACGCCTGAAAGCGGCGGCAATCGGCCCATGTCGGCGGCGCGGCTCAACAATGCCCGCAATTGATCCGCGGAAAGCCGGCCGGAATCAGCCATTCCCCGGTCCAGCGCCAGGCCGCAATCGCAAATCGACAGCGCCGTCAGATATGACGTCGTACCCGGAGATTGTGCCAGCAGCCTCGCCAGGTGGTCAACCTCAACAGCCATACGCAACGCCCGCTTTGCATCGCCGCTGCCCAGCAGAAACATGGCATCCGCACAGGCGGTATGGCCCAGCGAATCCACCGCCGCCGTATCCGGACGATAAACAGCGATCAGCGAACCATCCGCACTGCCTAGCGGCGCGTCATAGCGCGATCGCCGCATCGCGGCGTTAAACAGCTTCAGCGCCCGCTTATTCGCGACTAACCACGCGGCCGCCGATGGATGCTCCGCGGCATTCCACGGATGGCGCATCAGCCGGTTTTCCATAGTCCACGAGTCCATTTTGGCGCGGCCCGTGATGTGTGGCAGCGGGTGGGCCTTAACCCACCGCCCATACGTGATAAGACTCTCGGATTTTTCCGTAAACGCCGCCAATCCCAGTTGATGCATCATCCATTGCCCGCCCGGGTACTGGCTGGGAAAGCATTTGGGCCCCGCAGCCTCAATCAGCAGCGGCAGGGCATTGTTGGCGGCGGTAACGCCCTGCGCCTCGCGCCGGTTTACTGCCGCAAGGTAAGTACTGCTGCCGGTTGCCCCCATGGCCGTCATATTTGCCGGAATGATCCGCCAGGCATGCACCCAGGCCTGGTCCGCGGCAAGCAGCGATATCAGCACCACGCATATGGCCGCGGTCACCTGCCTTCGCCGCCTGTTGAATGCCTTTATCTTTGCAGCCACGGCCTCTTCCGGCGGAAGTGGTTTGCCGGCAACGGCCAGCGCCGCCCGTCGCAAAAACCACATGCGAACCGCCAGCAGCAGCAACAACACCCATCCGCAAACCCTGCCTATCATTGACACGGAGGTTATGCCGTAAAGAAAGGCCGGGGAATGCACGTCGGCGGCCGGCGCCAACCCCAATGGTAGGGCTAAAAACAGCAGGTCCAGAAAGCTGAGCAGCCAATACGCCATGGCCAGGCGAAAGCCGCAATCGCCCGCATCGCGGATCTGATTCTCCCTGAAATACCGCTGATAGCTCCACGTCAGCGGCAGCAGCGTGACCAGTGGCAGCACCTGATCAAATATCCAGACATGCAACGGCAGCAAAAGCAGCCAGATCAGCCACGGCAGGCGCATCCGATTTTGTTTCGGCAAGGCCCGCGCCGCGGACCAGAATATCCACACGCAATAAACGCACGCCGCCGCTGTGATCAACACGGATACAATTACCGCGGCGAATGCAGTTGTGATCATCATTTGTAACCGTTCACGGCATTACCGGCCCGACAGGCTCACAATGAGCACGGCCATGGATAAAGTGTACCCCCCGAAACGTGGAAAGCAAATAAATTCCCACAAAAAAGACCGGGGTAAAAATGCAGGCGCCGCGTGCAATCCGTGCGATAAAACAATTACACCAGGTGATGCCCAAAAACCTGGATTTCGGAAATACCGCATACATCGCCCGGCGGAATATCCAGAAGCACAATACGCACATACCGCCCTTTCACCGGCGGATTGAACTTATGGTTATCAACCCGCCCCTGGGCCACACGCTGCCAGTGATGTCCGTTGGTAGACACCATGATCTGGAAAACATACCGTCCCAATCCGGGAAACGCCGCATTCACATCCGTTATTGAATAGTCCCCTTCCAGATCAACCTGGCACCATTGGCCCCGTTCATTATTCGCGGCCTGCCAATAAGTGAGCGGATTGCCGTCATTCGCCAGCCGCGAACTGTGTCCATTCCGGCTTGAGGAAGCCGTTGTCGGTCGATTGATCGCCATATCAATCCGCCGGCTTTCCCGTGTGCGATAGGTATTCTGATTGGGCTGCGGTGCGCGAACATACGGGCGATCGGCCGTTTCCGGCGTTACACCCGGAATATAAACGGGTTCACCGGTTGTGGTGATCCGTAGGGTCATCGGCTCCAATCCGGGTGATGTAGCCCGAATAATGCTCTCACCGGCATGATAACTGCGAAATTCAATCGCAGCGGCGCCATCCCGGATACAGATATCCGCATCGGGTCGAAATGTTATCTCCCGCCCGGTGGGAAATTCCCCGGGCCCGGATTCTATTCGCAGCGTCACGGACGGCGAATTACTCACCGGCCGCCCCTGTTTATCCAATACCCTCACAATGACATGGGAGTCCTCAATCGCATCGGTGCCGTGAATCACCTCCCGATCAACCGCCGCATGCAGCCGCGCCGCCCGGCCTGATTGCGGCCAAACGGGCGGGGAAATCCGCCGATTGTGCTCCCGGTACCAATGCCACGCCCGCTTGGGCAGCCGATAGTAATCCACGATCCCCATTTCCCCGGTGATGCCCACCCATGTTCCATAGTCAAAGGCACACCAGATCGAAATGCCGCTGCGCCAGGCGAATTTTGTGGTTTGCAGTGAACCGAAATCGTTCCGGTATGGTCCCGGTCGAATCGCCGCGACGGAGCCGTATTCGGTCACCAAATTCGGAAAGCCCGGGTTGATATAAAGCGTCGCACCGTCGCCGTTGTACCCGGCAACATCACCGAGTCGATCAACTCCGCCCCGCTGCGCGCCGCCTATGCCCGCCGGCCGCGAGGGGTCCAGCCGGTGCGTCCGTCGCACCATAGTCCGCAGCAGATTCTTCATGCGGCCGAAAACCTTGAAGTCGGTGAAGAACACCTCGTTGCACATGCTCCAGGCGATAATGCATGGATGATTGCGGTGCATGCCGATCATTTCCCCCAGTTGCTGCAGGCAGCTTTTTTCAAATCCGGCCCGGTGCGATTCTTCCACCGGATAAGCCGAAGCCCGCCAGTTCCCATCCGGACCAAACCCGCCCACTCCCCAGAAACACATCTCGCTCCAGACCAATATCCCGTAATAATCGCACGCCTCCATAAACGCCCGGCTATGCGGATAATGCGATGTGCGTATGAAATTGAATCCCGCCTCCTTTACCATCCGCACATCACGCCAGGCCCCCGCATCCGTGGCCCCGGAAGCCCAGCCCGCATGATCCTGATGCACATTGCCGCCGTGAATCCACAGGTGTTTCCCGTTAAGAAAAAAGCCCCGCTCCGCCGTCCACCGGAACCACCGCAGGCCCAACGGCGAGTATTCCTGATCCACTGGACCGCCGTTGCCGAGCACGGTTGTCCGCACCCTGTACAAATGCGGATGATCCGGGTGCCAAAGCAGCGGGCGATGCATCCGTAAAAGGTCGATGAAATTCCGCTCCCCGCCCGGACCGATTTCCTGCGTGTTCCAAATTTCGGCGATGGATTCGCCCTGCGGATTGATGATGTTGTGCACCACCGTGCACTTTTGCGCCGCAGTTCCGGCGTTGGTCACACGTGTTTCCACCTTCACCGTCGCGGATTCCGGTGAAACCTCCGGCGTACTGATGCGGATACCCTGGTACGCTATGTGCAGTGCGTCCCTCGCACACAACCAGACATTGCGATACAGCCCGCCGTCAAATATGTGGTCCCCGGCCCGCGGCGCCACTTCCGGATTCCACACATTATTCACCCGCACCGCCAGAATGTTTTTCCCGGTCCGCGCAACGCCGCTGATGTCAATTTCGAATTCCGTGAATCCGCCGGTGTGCGCCCCGACCGCAACGCCGTTGACATATACCTCCGCCTGTTGAAACGCCGCCTCAAATTCCAGTGAAATCTTTTTTTCCTTCCAATCCACCGGAATATCAATCACCCGCCGGTACCAACCGACTCCCACATAAAACTCCGTGCCGCGGAAGTACGGCAGGCTGAAGGAGTGCGGCAGACCGATCGTCTGCCAACGGCCGTCGTCATAATCCGGCCGGCCGGCCGGAATATGGTCGCCAAGCGCAAATCGCCAGTCCGCATTGATGCACATACGCCGGCGAAATTGGCTTTCCCGTCGCCCCAGTTTTTCCGGCATCGGCGGAATTTCACGCACAACACCGCGCGGCACTCCGGCCTGCGCGCCGCCGGCAAGCAGCGAGCAGGCCGCCGCCGCGGATACCGATAATTCCGCAAAACACCGTCGACTCATGCCGTTTTTCCGCGCCCGACCGCCGCCTGTCGCCCCGTTGCCGTCTTGACCTGACATCAATACATCCCGCCTGTTTAGAATGACAATCCGCTTCCGTGCTGTTTTCCGCATCCCGTTCGACCGGATTCACGGCATATCCACCGTCCTTCGCCACCAGAACTGGTAAAACGGACCGCCGTTCATCAGCATGTTTTTACCGTTATCCCAGTTAATCCAATCCACATGACCATCATTGTACAATTCGTTTCCGCCGGCATTGCCGCCCGTCGGCGATATATGTGCCGAAGGACTCCAACTGATTGTGCTGATAATATCCGCCGCCAATCCCCAGTTCGGGTTATCACTGGTGCCCAGCGGCGAATCCACAATGTTCCCCGCTTCGCCGCCGCCGCTCGGCCCGGGCCACCAGTAACTTCCGCCAAGATAGCAGTAACCAAGCTCCGCATAATAGTACTGGGCCTGCGGCGGGCCTTTATAAGCCGGTCCGCCGGAATTTTCATAATAACCGGATTCATTCGGCCAGAAAGTATCCCGGTACAGCACGCTGTATTGGGTGGGAAAACGGCTAAACGGCGCGCTTGTCGCCGCAATATTGGTAACCGGAGGCGGAATGGTAAATTCCGGACAACTCAAAATATCGGCCCCCTGCGGCATCGGATCCGTCGCCGGCAGCGGCCATTTTGTCGAGCCAAGAATGCGTACAAGCGCCTTAAATTCCGATCCGGGCATGGAATTTTCCTGCGGCGTTCTATAACTCCCGGCCGCCAGCGTTGACGTCATTTCTAGTCCAGCCGCCAACCGCTGCGGCGGATAATGATGGTATTCCGATGCATAGGCAAACAGCGCCACGCCAAGCTGGTGCAAATTGCTCGCGCACACGGTTCTCAGCGCCATCTCCTTGGCCCGGGCCAGGGCCGGCATAAGCAGCGAAATCAGGATCACAACTATGGCGATCACAACCAGCAGTTCAACCAGCGTGAAGCCGGCCATACGCCTGATCCGGCGCCCAAACCGAGCCATAAAACCTCCAACGAATCGCCGCAATGGGAAAATAACGCGGCGGCATCCCGGAATTGCCGAAATGCCGCCGCCGGTTGAACTTGCATGCCGACCTTAACCGGCCGTTGCTGCTTTACGCCGCTTTATGAGCATCAATCCCAGGACGCCAACCGCCGTCAAAGCCACCGTAGACGGTTCCGGTACGGCGCTGGTTTCCACGATTTGAATGCCGGTCAAGCCGGTATTGTCCCCCGTTCCGGCCGCTCCTTCCGCTGAATTCGTCAGTGTAAAGGAACTTCCCGTGACTCCGGTGAAGATCGCATAATCCGCAACTGGATTGCTTTTCAGGGCGTCACTGGTGGCCGTGGTCTGAATATACTCCGCGCCGGCCGTAAGTTGTGCGGCCGTATAACTCACCGGCCCAACCGCCGTGTAGTAATAAGTCCCATTACCGGTTGTCGCGCCGCTCAGGGCGATATTGCCGTAGCTGGCATTGCTGGCCGTATTCAGATGGTCGGAATTCACATAGGCAATAACTTCATAGGTTGAATACGGGATGTTGGAGACCGTCAGCACAGCCGGGCTGTTGGTCTGGTGGTGGTTATCCAAATACCCATTGAGCAACTGAAGATTCGGGTCACTCTGGCTGCTTCCATAAACGCCCCAGGTATCCGCACCAGACCATGTGGCCGTCGCCGTGGTGACGACCCCCGTACTGTCGTGAAACGCCGCCGACGGCGATGTTTGCGAATTGCCGGAAAGATCGTTCCAGCTGTCTTGTGAAATCACGCCCGCGGTAAGGCCGGGCGGCGTGGCGTCCAGATTATACGGAGCACCCGACCGCCCGCTGTTGCTGGCATTGAAATTCAAGCCGATGGAAACACCCGCCTGTGCAGCCGCCCCGGCGGACAGGGCCGCACACACGCCCAGCATCGCCGCCATTTTACGATTACCCAACATAGGAAACACCTCCAAATATCGCGCAGCTCTCTCCGAACTGAATTGAGCCTTGCGGACCCATTCCGGAAGCCATGGCTCCGGAAACCTGAAACCCTGAAACGGACAGGAACGTCCTGGCCGCGGATTTGATCAACATCTCGGTTTCCCGCGCCGTTCCGGGCGTCCGCGGAAGCTTGCCTGCGGCACGGACCATTCACCCTCTTTTGTGCCCGACGAACGACGATCAAGATCGCCGGCAAATGCGCAACGCTGTACACCGGCTCCTGATCCCTAATGAATGCGGAGTTCAATATCTATACATTGAATTAATATTTTTCTGCTTTTTATCCGAATTTTGTAAAGATAATCGTCCGCTTGTCATTAGAATAAAAGGCGGGCTTTGCGGCCGAGGAGGTCTTTTGCCACGTTCCGACAGTTACCGGACCTTGCGGGGCCGGTTTTAAGGGTAGGCGATGGCCGTAGACAACGACGATTTAATCCGCGCGATCATGCGCGATCGCGATAAAATTTTCGCCTACTGCTGGGCGATTCTTCGCGATGATAATCTTGTCGAGGATGTGTTTCAGGAGGTATGTGCCCTGGCCGTGCAAAAACGTGATTCTATTCTTGATCAAAATCACCTCGCCGGTTGGCTGTGCGTCACCGCCAGAAGAAAATCATTTGAAGCCGCCCGCGCACGCAATGCCCAACCGCTGCTGTTTGACCAGGAAATTCTGGACCTGCTGGAGGCCAACTGGCGGAAATGGGACCGGCACGCCCATGGGCCGATGCTTGATGCACTGCGCCGCTGCATTGCGCTGTTAAACGACAGAAGCCGGCAACTGCTGACCATGCGCTATGAACTGGGCATGAAATCACCCCAAATGGCTGAACAGCTTGGCTGCCGGATTGAAACCGTGTACATGGCCACCATGCGGGTTCACGCCAGGCTCAAAGACTGTATTCTGGAAAAATTGTCCGCACCGGGAAGGACCGATTAGCGAAAGCCATAAGCGATGGAAGACATACCGGATAATCCGAGCCGCGACGACGTCGAGTTTGCCCGACTTTTGTCACTTTACATGGAAAACAACTTGACGGATGCCGACTCCGCGCGGCTGCGCGCCATTCTTTTCGCCAGCAGCGAGCGCCGCACCGAATTCACCGACTTTGCGGTTATGCGATGTGCCCTGCGGAGCGCCCTCCTCCATCAGCCGGATCAATTGCCCGCGCAAGGCGCGGTATCCGCTCGCCGGCGCCGGCCGGCGATTCGAACCATCATCTTCGTACCCCTGCTGACGGCCGCGGCGATTTTGCTCATCGTATTCGGCTATTATCCGCGGGAAAAAGGCTCCGGCGTCGCCAACGGCGGACAACCCGCCGGAACAATTGTGCAGGACTTCCGCGCCAAGTGGATCTCCGCCCCGCCTGGCGCAACGCTTTACCTCGGCCGTCAATACCAACTCAAGTCCGGCTATGTGCGAATTACCCTCGTCGGCGGCCGGGTTCTGCTGCTCCAAGGACCGGCGCGCTTCCGGATTCCGGCAAACCGCAGATTCTTTCTGGCCGATGGAAAAGTGGTGGTCACGGCCGTAGGGGGACATTTCACCGTTCTAACGCCGACGGCGATTGTGCATGATCTTGGCACTCGGTTTGCCGTGCGGCAGAGCGAATCCGGCAGATCACTCGTCGGCGTGTACGAAGGGCGCGTGACCGTCCGGAGAAACAACCCCGCCGCCCCAATGCAGCGCGCGCAACTGCTGACCAGCGGCCAGGCGTCCGCCGTTACGCGCAAGTCCGTCCGGCGGCTGCATCACAGCGACTGGCGGCAGCATTTTGCCCGGAGCCTTTCCGCATCGCCGCAGCTGCTGAATATGGTTGATCTTATCTGCGGCGGCGACGGCACGACGAACCGCCGCGGCGGCGGCGTTAATGTTTCCACCGGCATCTGCGGCATTCAACCGCAAATCGGCCGCTATTCCGCCGCCGGAATCTATCATCGCATCACCATGGAACCGGTGCTTGACGGATGTTTTGCCCCGAAGTGCGCTGCGCCGATGCCCGTGGATTCCGCGGGCGATAAGTTTACGTTTACCGGAAAAGCCGACGCCGGTTTCTTTTTACTCTGGGCGGGCGGACCATTTCCAAAATCGAATAATCCCGCCGACCGGAGCATCTCACCGGTTCTTGGAGGGGTTGATTATTCGGCCGCGGGCCGATCAATTATTTATTTTCACCCGAACAAGGGCATCACGTTCAATCTTGACCGGATCCACCGGATGTACCCGGCGGACAGAACCGCGATGTTTACCGCCGTTCTCGGCGACACGTTTGCCGCCCAACCCGGTAATTTGCGTGCGGTATCGGCCGCAAACGTGTGGGTTATCGTGGACGGCAAGCCGCAATATGTGAAAATGAATCTGACACCGGCGGATGGCGCGATTCGCCTGCGGATTCCGTTGCACAGCACTGATCATTTCCTGACGATTGCGGACACCGCCGCGCATCATGACATAAGCCGCGACTGGATTGTGCTGGGGAACCCGCAATTCAAGCTGATTCCGCGCTGACCCGCGGCTCGCCGCCGCTTACAGTTTAAGACTCATGGCGTCGCCCGTATAAGTCACGACTTTGTCCGGCGCCGATTCCGCTTCCAACCCGCCGCCGTGGCCGGGCCGCACCAGGACAATGTGCAACTCCCGCCGGCGCAACATTCCTGGAAAATGCCCCTGCCGCTTTCCGATGTGCAGCGTACGGTCATGGTCATGCCATGATAGATCTATTGTTGCGTAAACGCCCCTTTCATAGTTGTAGGTATCGCACTCATCTTCATAAAGGGTAAACGCGCCGTCCGCTCCGGGATAAATCCGGATTTCCAGCGGGTCCGCCGGTTGGGCGGCATATTGCACCACCGGTCCGAGCGGCACAATGGACCCGCCGCGGATAAACAGCGGCATGGAATCCAGCGGCGCGGGGGCATCCGCCGCAGCGCCCCCATCATGCAAACGGCCCGTCCAGAAGTCATGCCATCGGCTGCCCGCGGGCAGATATACCTTGCGCGCCGCGGCGCCGGGCTCCAGCACCGGGTTCACCAGCACGGCCGGGCCGAACATGAATTGATCGCCGATATTCCGCACCGCCGGATCGTTGGGGAAATCCATGATAAGACCGCGAAGCATGGTGTAGCCGCGGCTGGTGACCATCCAGGCCACGCTGTAAATATAAGGCAGAAGGCGGTAGCGCAGGTGATCAAACTTCACCAGCATGGGCATGATGTGCGGACCGAACCGCCACATTTCCTTGGGATAATTGGTGCCATGAACGCGGAAAAGCGGGCAAAACGCGCCGAATTGAAACCAGCGGACGAACAGTTCCTGATACGCCGGGTCCTGCGGTGACTGGCTGATGAAAAAGCCGCCGATATCGGTATTCCAGTACGGGATTCCGCTGAGCGCGAAGTTGATGCCGCCGGCGATCTGCTCGCGCAGCACCTGCCATGTGCCCTGAATATCCCCGGACCAGGTAATGGCGCTGTGGCGCTGCTGCCCGGCCCAGGCCGAACGGGTAAGAATCATGACGCGTTTAAGCGACGTGGCGGCGCGCTGCCCGTCATAAACCGCCTTGGTGTGCATCAACGGATAGGCGTTGTACACAAACGCGCCCCAACCCATGAAGGTTTTAATATCGGCGAATTGCCCCCAGTCCGCGCCGAGTTCCGGTTCGGAAGCATCCAGCCACCAGCCATCCACTCCCAGCGAAAAAAGCTGCGTTTTAAGATTATGCCAGTACAGCTTACGGCCCAGCGGGTTAAACGGGTCATAATAGCGGGTAACCGGGTTCCAGCTCACGCCGCTGCTGCCCGTCGGCGGGTACAAAACGCCGGCCTTTTCCAGTTCGTCGTAATTGGCCGATCCGGCGGCGAATTTCGCCCACACACTTATCATGAAATGCAGGTTTTCCCCATGAAGGGCGGCAATCATATCGCCGGGATTCGGATACCGCAGCGGGTCAAATTGGTTCGATCCCCAGGGGAACGGCACCCAGTAATACCAGTCCTGTATGATGCCGTCCATCGGAATATGCATGGAACGGTATTCCGCCGCCACGCCCAGCACCTGCAGCTGCGTGTTGTAATGCTCCTTGCATTGCCAGAATCCCCACACCCATTTGCCCATCATGGGCACATGCCCGCTGATATCCCGCCACGCGGCGATCACCGCGTCCGGCTCCGGCCCGCGCATGACATAATAATCAATCCAGTTGCCGACGGCGGATTGCCAGGCCAGCGTTTGCGATGCGCCCATTTCCGCCGGGACCTGCCAGCGAAGCTTAAAGGCGCTCGGGCCGCCCTGCTGAAAATAGTCGATTTGTACGCGGTACTTCCGGCCGGCCTGCAAATGAATCCGACCGGTGGATTCCGTTGCCGGCTGCGTTTTCCAGTCGTTGATGATCCGACGGCCGTCAATCCAGAGCCGCGCTCCGTCATCGCTGGTGGTGGCAAAGGTATATTCGCCCGTTGCCGGAGCCAGAATTTCCCCCTGCCAGCGGATGGAAAAATTGACCGGCCCGATTCCGTCAGCCGGGCCGGCGGCCCAGGTGGTCTGGGAATTAAAATCAAACGCGGCATCCACCCGCGTGGCCTTGAGCGTTTGAAAATCGGTTCCGGTGTAATAATTCCCGGTCAAACCGCCCGGCCGGCCCGATGCATCAAAAAGATTGTCCGGTGGAATGGGGGTATGGATCGCGCTGCCTGCAATCACCTCCGTAATCGCCGGATTATCCCAGAAAATGCCGTAACCGCGGCTGGACACCATGACCGGCACGGCGACATGGCGGTTTTTTTGCATAAGTTCAACGGTGGAACCATGATAATTCATGATGCCCCGCTGATGCTGGCCCAGGCCGTAAATCGCCTCATCCGCCGGCAGAACAAATTCCTGGCGCACACGGCAGGTGGGCACATCCTTGAACCGCATCGGTTGCATGAATTTGCCGCCGGTCGGAATTTCCGAAAGAAAGGCCGTACCGGCGGAATCCAGAAAATCCACGCTGCCGGTTTTGCGGTTCACACGGGCGGACAGGTGCGTGGTGGAAACCTGCACATGGTCCGGCGATTCATGGAGCTTCCAGGCCGTTTTGACCGACGCGGCGATCACCGCAAGGCTTTCATGCAGCGGTTGATCCGCACCCAGCGGCGAAAACAAAACCCGGATCACGCGGTCGGTATAAACCATCAACCGCAGGCAGCCGGTGGACATGGTCAGTTCCGCGCCATCGGCAAGGCGTTTGACGGCGGTTACGGCAACGGCCCCGTGAACCGCGGGAAATGTGCGTGCAGGTGGAGCGGGCATCGCGGCCTCCAACCGGCCGGCGCCGGCAGCCAGCAGACCGCCGGCGGCCAGGGCGCCGGAAAATTTAAGCATATCACGGCGCGTGCTGAATAGATCCGCATTCACCGCGGTTGCCGATGAAACAATGAATTCATTTTGAGGATTCGACCCGGCAGGCAAGCCATTCATATCCGGCATGATGAGATTCTCCAAACTTTCACCATCTGCCGGGATGGGAATTAAAGCAACGCAGTGGAACATGAACTTATTGCATAAAGCTATCGATTGTGCAAACCCGCGGTTCAGGCCCGTCCGCCGCCGGCGGTTATTTCACACGGTCCACCCGCGGAATAAACCGCATAAATCTCGCTGTATGCAGGCGGAACGCCGTTCGCCGCCGGAAAGTCCGTCAACGGCTGCGCGTTTAAGTGTAATGCGGCGGCAGGAACGTGCCAACAACTGCATTGGCGCCGGACACAGCGGTTTGTCCACAGGCTCATGGCCCCCAAACCTGTTCAAAGGTGAATTGCGGCCGGCCGGGCGGACGGGAAGCCGGGCGCGATTCCGCCGGCGGAGGGCCGCCCATTTCAGGCACATCCGGACCGGTGTCCAATCCGCAAACAAGATAACGCAGCGCGTCCATGGCATGATCCCGCCCGGCAAACGACCGCGGCCCCGGATTGCCGCCCGTCCGCGGCACATAGCGGTATTCCACGGCCTCCCGCAGCAAATGCACACAGGCGGGGTCCACCGAAAGCAACCCGGCGAGCAGGCGGGATTCCACCAGTGAAATGCCCGTTTCAATGCCACGCATCGGCGGCGGATGACAACTGAAGTCTGCCCGTTGCAGTGCATGAATAAGTTCCGGCCGGGCGGGATCCGCGAAGATTGATTCGATCCGCCATTTTTCACGCAATGCATTCAAACGGTTGATCAGGCTTTCCAGCGGCAGTTTTTCGGCATAAATTTCATCCACGATCTGCAGATTGTTTTCCATATTCAACACCCCCACCACCGCCGCCAGCGGATCAGTCCAGCCCCAGTCCAGCCCCATGACGGCGCGGCCCGCCGGCGGCATGGGCGGGCAAAACGGACGAACGGCCCCGGGCAGCGCGGGGTATACCAGCCCTTCCGCCTGCGTCCAGATGCCGTGAAGCAGTTGCTCCCGGCGCACACCGGTAAGGCGGTTGAGCGTGGCCAGGTAATGGTTGCCTGCGGCGGTCCATTGCCCGGTGTGTGCCTCAAAAAGCAGCGGATTATCCTGGTGCCGGCTGATCAGCCGCGTCATCAGCCCGGCATCCGCCCGCTGGTTAAGCCAATGCGATGGAAAAGAAGGGTTGCATTCCGCAACAGCCTGCTGAAACGGCAGTACGCCGTTGCGCAGGCGGGTGAGCAGTTTTTCCCAGTCATCAAGTTCCAGTTCGGTGGCTTCACAGGCGAGCACCAGGTCAAATTCCGTGGACATGATGCGGTCCGGATTATCCATGGAGCCGAGCACAAGGTGCGATCCATTTTTCATGGCGTAGGCGGTGCGATAGGCACGCGACGGGCCGCGCAACATGGAATGCCCGGCGGGCACCACTTTGGTTTCCCATGTAATCATGGCGGATTGTGTGAGGCTTTGGCGTGTTTTGCGAACCAGCAGCACGCGGATGCCGGGATGGCGGCACATGCATAGGAAAATTTTTTCCAGGGCGGCGCGGGTTTTTCCGGTGCCGGCCGGGCCGACCAGCAGAATTTCCCGGTCATGGGAATAAAGCAGGGTCTCCGCGGCGCCGCGGGGCTGATATGCACGATGATCAGCCGAAGGCCGGGGTGGAAGTCCGCCGCCGGCGGCGCTTGGGCCGGGGCTGCCGGATTCGCCGCGTTGGCCTGTTGCGCCGCGTTTGCCGCGCCGGCCGCTATGCCGCGATGCGCTTCTTCCGGATGGATCCTGTTTGGAAATGGAGTTCACAATTCCTCCGGCCGTATGTTGATGTATTGCTTGGGAACATCCGGATTGGGCGGCGGGGCGGATTTTTCCCTCCCCTGCTCCAGGTATTCCTTGCCCAGCATGAATACAAGACGCAGATCCGGTTCAGGCGACGCAAGCAGGGCCAGTTGCTGCCGGCGCAGTAAAAGGCGGAAACGGGCGCGGCCGCGGCGGAATTCGCGGCGGTGGGCGGGCAACAGGCGGTCTTTATCCCAGCCTAAAAGCGCCATGATTTCCCCCAGTGACGCGCCATGAAAAGCCAGCCACTCCAGATCCTTGCGGCGGAAGCGGCGGTTCCATTCACCCGATGTGCCGGAGGGCGCGCCATCCGCGGTCGCGGCATCCGGCGGGTGGCTATTTTCCGGCCCGGCTTCCGGTGCGGCGGCCGCCGGCGGATTTGCGTTTTCCGCCTGCCGGCCGGCGTTTTCCGCGGCAGATTCCGGCATGCGCGGCCCGCCATGGGCAATCGGCATTTCCCCGGGGAATTCCGCGGAAGTTTGCAACCCGGCGGTATCGCCGTCTATCCGCGGATCACTGTTCCGCGCATCCCGGGCAAGGCGCGGGAAAGGCATCCCATTTAATTCCTGCATTGTGAACCTACCCATACAAATGAACAGACGCGTCTCTGTCCGGCGGGCGGCGAGCCGCGGCGACTTTTTCGCGGCTGGGAAAGCACCGTGGAAACCGCCGCCCAGTTGCGGCTTACGTGCAGGCTGCGGATCATGCCCGGATGACTGGTAACAAGGCTCAGCCGGCGGCAGCCGGGCGCTTCCATGCCGGCCACCGTATCCCGAAACGCCGCACCGATGCCGATGCCCTGATAATCCGGCAAAACCACCACGCGGCTGAAACGCCGATAGCCGCCAAAACCGGCGACAGGCGCGATTGCGGCAAAAGCGACGGGCACCGCGGAAAGGTCCGATCCGGCGATTAAATCCGGCGAGGAAAGGCAGCCAAGATAACAGCGGACCGCCGCGGGCAGGGAAGCACTTAAATAGTGATGACGCTTAAACAGTGCCCAATATCCGGGACTGCAGCGGTAAACGGCGATGCGGATTTCCGGCCGACAAAGCAACCCCCGTGTACGCCGGGGCTGATGGCGCTGTAAATCAGGATCCGCCGCGGATGACGGGCCAATCGCAAGTTTGCCGGATTCGGGTGAATTTGAAGGATCCGGGCCGAGCTCCGGCGCGGAATTTGCGGGAAATGGATAAAACCGCTGCAGGCTGCCGGTGGCCATATCCAGACACCAGTCCGGGCAAAGCCATTGCGCCACATCATGATGGCAGGTAACGGCCACGAACCGGCGTTGGACGGCGCCGTTGCGAATAGCCGCGGCAACCGCCGCAGCGCCGATGCGCGCCGCGGTGCGGTCCACGGTGCTGGTGAATTCATCCATGACCGCGGGTGCTGCGGCATCCGCGGGTGAAAGCAGTTGCCGCGCCAGGTCCGCACGGAATTGTTCACCCCCGCTGAGGCTCCGATACGGCCGCAGCCAGGCGGGCGCGGAGGCGAAACCGACGGCGGTAAGCACGCGGGTGACCTGCCGGATATCGCCATGCAGGCAGTCCACAATCGCGCGGTCCGGCGGCCAGGCGGGAAGGCTTGCGGCGCCGGGAAATGCGGCGCGAGCCACGCTGGTTTTCCCGCTGCCGGACGGGCCGGTGATAAGACCGATTTTCCAGGGTTCATCAACGGCGGGGAGCGTGACGGAAAAACGCTGGGTTGCGGTTGCCGGCAGGGAAAGATCAAAAAAACCGCAGACCTGCCGCACACGGAAAGAATCGGCAATGGAGCAGGAAAGATTGACGGACACTTGCGGCATAACGGATTTCTCATGACATCGGCGGATGCGAAAACAGGGGGCTACAGCGTAAGGACGCGCACCTTGCGACCTTCGGCGGCAAGCTGTTCATAAAGCGTTTGCTGATCCTCGGGATCGCGGCATTCCACGGTAAGTTCATAGATGTGCGGAATTTCCGCCAGCGGGGAAATGTCCGGCGCCGAAGAACCGGGCGCATCCGGCAGGGAATGCAGAAGGGAATCCACGGCATCGGCGGAAAAGCCGCTGGCAAGCTGCTGCATTTCATCCAGCGCGGCGAACTGCCGCTGCAGGGCCGCGGGGTCCCACGCGGCAAGTTCAGCGGTGCGATTGTCGGCAATGGCGAAGGCAACGGCATCCGCCCCGGTGAGGTTTGTGGTAACAGCGGCAATTTGCCGCCAGCCGAGTTCCCTTGCGGCCTGATAGGTGCCGTTGCCGGCGCGGATAACGCCGCGGGTGTCCACGACAATCGGCTTTTGCTGGCCGAAACGGCGGAGGCTGGCCTTAATGGCGGCGATATTTTCCGGGCCATGGCGGCGGACATTGGCCGGGTCCGGAGAGATGGAGTTGATGGGAACGAATTTGATGGCGGAGAGACGGTTTTCCATAACAAGCCATAGCAATCAGCCCGGGGGATAAGGGCCGGGCAGGCGGTTGTTCCAGTGCACTGGCGCCGGAAGGTGGGCATAATATCAGCGGTCGATTGATTCCTTTTGCGAATCCTAATAGCATTCGTGCACGCCCGAAGTCGGCCGCGGCGGTGGGGCCCGCCTCGGTACCGTCAATCAGGCCGCGGAAGGCGAAACGTTTTAAGGATCGTCCTGATGCCGAATATTTTCGACAATATTGAACTGCAATTTCTGCCGACGCTGCAAAAGGCAATGGAAGTTTCCCAGCGTGCGGATTTTTGCGTGGGATACTTTAATCTGCGCGGCTGGCGGCATATTGATCACTATGTGGAAAAATGGGCCGGCGGCGACGGCAAATGCTGCCGATTGCTTGTGGGCATGCACCGCCCGAGTGAGGAACATCTGCTGCGTGATTCGGCCGTGCCCGGTGCATCAAACGACTTGGACCGCGGTACGGCACAGCGCCTGCGGAAAAAACTGGCTGAGGAATTCCGCACCCAATTGACCCTTGGCGCCCCCACCGCGCCGTCGGAAATGAAGAATGCCGCACTGGCGGAATTCCCGAGTAAAGCTGGCAGGGGGCGACACGTGTCCGACCCCGCAAGCCCGGCTAAGGGAACGTTATCGGGTTAATGATTTTGAATTAGGCCAAACGGAGAACTGAAAATGTCACAAGCCGAGGAATTCCTTAAAAATTGTCTGGATACCGTAGTGAAATTACGGTCGGCGTTGGATGGGGCAAAAAATCAGCCGCCTCCCGATCCCCAGGCGGCGGCGACGTTCGACCGTTTTGTTCGCGTGATTAGCTTCCTCGATGCCCGCCTGAAGGCGGCCGATTCCGCCCTTGTTCCATGGGGCGTGCTGCAGCCACTCCCTAATCACCTGAAGGTAATGCTGTCCACCTTCAATGCTTTTCTCCAGAACGCCGCGCAGTGGCAGCAATTAAACACCCAAATCGATCAACTTTTGTCATTTTTGGCACAATTCCCGGTTGCGGCCGCCGACAGTACGGCCAGCCAATATAATGCAGCCCTTGCCGATTTCATGAAGCTCCGCGACCAAGCGATTAAACAAGCGGAGGACCGGGCCGCGAAGATGGAGGATCGGGTAAAGGCGCTTGATAGCGCTGTAGCCGCGGTCGACGCACGAGGCAAGGAGATTCAGGGCCAGGTAAATCAAGAAAAATCCCGGCTGGATCAGTTAATAATCGCATTGCAGGTGCAGATAACAAAGCTGGTGCAGGATGAGCAGTCGCGTTTCGGCGATTCCGAGAAACAAAGGACAAAAATTACCACGGAGAGCGAAGCCAAACGCGACCTGGAACACAAGGCAAAGTTGACGGAACTTTCGACGAAGTTTGAACAAATCATTGCGCTGGATCAAAAGTCAATTTCCGAGCTGATCGAAGTCAGCCGCAGGGACACTGTTGCGAACATGGACGACCTTTCGACTCAGCTAAAAGCGGCTAAAAAAATTGTCGGGCTGATTGCCAATACCGGAATGGCCGGACATTACCAAAAAGAGGCCAACGTCGACTGGTGGTCGATGTGGATACTGCGAGCAATGGCGGGAGGATTCTTCGGGGGCGCAATATATGCAATAAATTCGCTGATAAAGGCTGTGCATACTCCCCAGATTGACTGGGAAATGGTGGTCTTTAGATTCGCGTTGGTGGCAGTCGTCCTGGTACCCGCGTTTTATTTTGCGCGTGAGTCTGCCCTGCACATGCGCCGCGAGGCCCGTAACAGAAGGATTGAGCTTGAGCTTTCAGCACTGAAGCCCTTCATCGAGGGGCTGCCGGAAAAGGAGGCTCAGGAAATCATCAAAAAGAAGGCCGACCAATATTTCGGCCAAGACCCACAAGAGGAACAGGATGAAGCCAATCTTTTGCGGGGCCTGTCCCTCCGGGGCGACCAAGTCCTCAAGATTCTGACAAAGGTGCTTGCCGCATTGCGCGGGAAATAACTGAACCAGAATTCACCCACATTCTCTCCACCTTCCCCATCGTGCCAGCCCAAGTAAAAAACGCCGCCTTAGCGGGATTCCGGCGTAACTTGGGGAAAAAGCGGCAAACTTGACACAATTTGCGCAGGCGGCGATTATCATTCTCGGTTGCAAGGGAAAACGAAATGCCGGATGACGACCGCTGGAAGGATATCATTGCAGATGCCGCCACTCGGCGGCCCGCGCCGGTGAAGGCGTTGCACTACCTTGGAATTACCTACCAATCATGTTCCAAACCTGTGCTGCTGGCATGCTCGGACGACCAGAAATATGTCGTTAAATGGTTCAATCCCCCCAGAATGATCGCCAACGACCAGATTATTGGAATTTTGGGCAACGCCATGGGCGCGCCGGTTCCAGAGGCGAGCCTTAGAGCGTGTTTGAGAAGTTTCGTTAACCTGGTTTGAGTCGATGTACCATCAAGTTGATCATGGCCAGATAAATCCATGTTTCGCTGCTGGCGGTTT
>JAKBBN010000060.1 GCA_021808485.1 Planctomycetota bacterium
TTTATCCAGCCGATGGAGCATTCCCCAGTCCCGGGCCGCACCCATATTTCGCAATATATTCCCATGCGTGGCAAATAGGCCGTTAAGCAGGGCATCCGTCATGTGCCCCAACCCGGGTTGCGATACTAGGCCGGCCGGTTTGCCCACCACCAGAAAATCGGAATCCGTGTGGAGAATATTTAATTGAACCGCAGCGTTGGGCTTGATAATCGCAGGCTTAATCGCGCGTCTACGGTAGGAATCAACCATGATGTGAAATCCAAGTTCCGGTGCACAGGGCACAACCGCTCTGCTTCCATCGCCATCTCAATCACCGAAATGACGGCAGGCTGCTATAATCATAAACTGTCGCCATCACTTGGGCGAACAGCATTGTCAACGCCCGGCCGCCATGGACCAGCCATCGGCCGTGCCCGGGCTTTGGATACCTGAAACCAGGCCGCGACGACCCCGACGCGGACAAAATGGAGTAACTATGCCGGTGAAACGACGATTTGGCAAAACAGGGATGCAGGTCACGGCCCTCGGCTTTGGCGGCGCGGAGATCGGATTTAACCAGGTGGAGCAGGCCGCCGCGAACAGAATCCTTAACACCGCTTTGGATGCGGGGCTGAATATCATTGATACGGCCGAATGTTATAAAGAAAGCGAAACGCTTATCGGCAATGCCGTTGGACATCGGCGCGACTCTTATTTTCTGTTCACGAAAATGGGGCACGGCAAAGCTGCGGGACTGGACTACCCGGACTGGTCGCCGGAACTGCTTAAACAGAGCTTTCATCGCAGCCTGCAGCGGCTGAAAACCGATTGTGTGGACCTGCTGCAACTGCACACCTGCGAACTGGCGGATCTGGAAAAAGGGGAAGTAATCCGGATTCTTGAGGACTTTAAAGCTCAGGGAAAAACACGCTTTATCGGTTACAGCGGCGATAACGCAGCCGCGAGCCGGGCAGTCAGCAGCGGCTTGTTTGATGCACTGCAGATATCGGTCAATATTGCAGACCAGTCGGCCATCCCGATCATCGCCGCAGCGCAAAAGGCGGACATGGGCGTTATTGCCAAGCGGCCGTTGGCCAACGCGGCTTGGATTACGGGGCAAAAGCCGGCCAACAGTTACGCACATGGCTACTGGGACCGCCTCCAGAAACTTCAATATGATTTTTTAAGCCGGCCGCCGTCTGCCAGCACCGCCCACGCTTTGCGGTTTACGCTGAGCGTACCGGGCGTATGCACCGCTATTGTGGGAACCGCCAATCCGGCCCGATGGCAGGAGAACCTTAACACCCTGACCGCCGGCGCACTGGCTGAGGCGGAATTTAATTCCATTTGCAATCGATGGCAAAGTGTGGCGCCGGCGAACTGGGCGGGCTTAAGCTGACAGGCCGATGAAAAAGGCCGCGCATCCGATGCACGGCCTTACTCAATATGCAGTTTAACCCGCCTTTATTACCGGGCGGCGAATACCCGCAATGCCCTTTAACGGACGGGCTTTGCAAGCCAATTATTCCTTCATCTTCGCGGCCTGTTGGGCGGCTTCCTCCACCGTTCCCACATACATAAATGCGCCTTCCGGCAGTTGATCCCATTTTCCTTCGACAATTTCACGACAGGAGCGAATGGTGTCCGACAGCTTCACATTGGAGCCGGCCTTGCCGGTAAACACCTCGGCCACGAAGAACGGCTGGCTGAAAAAGCGTTCCAATTTGCGGGCGCGGGCGACAATCAGCTTGTCTTCCTCGCTTAATTCATCCACACCCAGAATGGCGATAATGTCCTGGAGGTCTTTGTAGCGCTGCAGCGTCCGTTTGACGGACTGCGCCACATTGTAGTGCTCTTCACCAATGTAATTCGGATCCATGATGCGGCTGGAACTTTCCAGTGGATCAACGGCGGGATAAATGCCTTTCTCCGCGATACTGCGGCTGAGCACGGTAAATGCGTCCAAGTGCGTAAATGCAGCCGCGGGCGCGGGGTCCGTCAGGTCGTCGGCAGGCACATAAATAGCCTGTACCGAGGTTACCGCGCCCTTGTTGGTGGACGTGATTCGTTCCTGTAGCTGGCCCATTTCGGTACCCAACGTAGGCTGATAACCCACGGCGGACGGCATGCGGCCGAGCAATGCGGATACTTCAGACCCTGCCTGGGTGAAACGGAAGATATTGTCGATAAACAGGAGCACGTCGGCGCCGGTTTCATCACGGAAAAATTCCGCCATGGTCAGTGCCGAAAGAGCCACGCGCAAACGGGCGCCGGGCGGCTCATTCATCTGGCCGAACACCATAACGGTCTGATCAATGACGCTTTTACCGGTGTCGCCGATTTTCGCCTCCTGCATTTCCAGCCAGAGGTCATTTCCTTCGCGTGTGCGTTCTCCGACACCGGCAAAGCAGGAAAAGCCGCTGTGAAATCGCGCCAAACGGGCGATAAGTTCCTGAATAATAACGGTTTTTCCCACGCCGGCGCCGCCGAAAAGGCCTGTTTTGCCGCCGCGAACATACGGCGCCAGAAGATCGATAACCTTGATGCCGGTCTCAAATATTTTTGTTTTGGGTTCAAGATTCTTAAATTCCGGCGCCGGCTGGTGGATGGCGCGGGAAGCCTTGGCGGCCACCGGGCCTTTTTTATCAATCGGCTCGCCGAGCAAATTGAACACGCGTCCCAGCGTTTCCATTCCGACCGGCACGGTAACCGGTGCGCCTGTGTCATGCACGCTCATGCCGCGCACAAGCCCGTCGGTTGATCCGAGCGCTACCGCGCGCACCCGTCCACCGCCAAGGTGCTGCTGCACTTCACCGGTCAGATGCACATCCACCCCGCCGCCGCTACCTTCGGCTTTGTATTCCACCCGAATGGCATTGTAAATAGCCGGGAGGGAATCTTGGGGAAATTCCGCATCAAATGTGGAACCAATGACCTGGGAAATTACACCTGTTGTGGGCATATACTACTCCATTTTGTTTTCCCGCCGGCAGTTTAGCCTGCCGACGGTATCGGGCCGCGGCTTTATTTCAAGGCTTCCACGCCGCCCATAAGTTCAGACAATTCACTGGTAATCTGCGTCTGGCGAGCACGGTTATATTCCCGCGTAAGCAGCCGTGTCATGGATTCGGCATTTTCCGTCGCGGCGGACATGGCCACCATGCGGGCAATCTGTTCGGAAACGGCGGCATCCACGAACGCCTGAAAAATCGAGACCTGCAGCAGTGCGGGCACAAGATCCGCCAGCAGTTCACCGGGATCAGGGGCAAAATCGGGTGAGGCCTTTACCGCCGGGCGGGCGGATTCCGACCCCGCATCCGCTTTACGCCGCAACGGCAGGACGTCCAGAGCGATCGGCTTCTGCCGCCCCACCGAATGAAACTTCATGTAAACCAGTTTCAACGCGTCAATCCGGCCGGCGGTATACGCTTCCGTAATTTCATCCGCAATCGGAACAATTTCCTCAAAACGCGGATTATCGGAAATGCCGACATAAGATTTTGCGACCTGCCGACGGGCGAACCGGAAATAGGCGGCGCCTTTTTTTCCCGCGACATAAATATCAACTTCCTGTCCGGCCTGTTCGAGTTCGCGAATCGCCGAATTCGCCGTGCGAAGAATGTTGCTGTTATAGCCGCCGGCAAGACCGCGATTGCTCGTGACAATCAGCACGGCGGTACGTTTGGCATCGCGGGCGCGCAGCAGAGGGTGCAGCAGTTCATCAGATGCATTTTTAACCACATCCAGCATACCATCCACCAGCGAATGGAGTTTTTCCGCATACGGCCGAGTTGCTTTGGCGCGTTTCAGGGATTTCTGAAACCGCGAGGTCGCAATCATCTGCATCACTTTCGTGATTTTATGAATGTTGCGCACCGCTTTGCGTCGCTTTTGGATTTCTCTGGCCTTGGCCATATCGCTCACCTGAAATCAGCATTTTGAACATCAGCCGATTGCCGCCCATGATGGCGCGGCCTTAATCACCGGCATCAAATGCTTAGATACCTTCAACCTTTTTCTTGATCAGCGGGGAAACGTTGGAGAAGTTCTTGATCACTTCCACAAGCTTCCCTTCCAATTCCGCCGTCAATTCCTTTTTGGCGGCCAATTCCGTCCGGACCGTCGCACCGGCTGCCGCGAAGAACTCCAGAAAATCCGTTTCCCAGCGGCCGACATCCTTTAGCGCCACGGCATCGAGGTATCCCTGCGTGCCGGCATAAATGACGGCAATTTGATCCACGACATCCATGGGACGATATTGCGGCTGTTTGAGCGCCTCAACCATGCGTGCACCACGATCAAGCTGTCGCTGCGTGGCCGGCTCAAGGTCGGTTCCGATCTGGGTGAAGGCTTCCAGTGCACGGTATGAAGCCAGATCCAGCCGCAGCGAGGCGGAAACCTTCTTGTGTTTCATCGCCTTGATCTGGGCGGAACCACCGACGCGGCTCACGGAAATACCGACGTTAATAGCCGGGCGAACACCGGCAAAAAACAGATCGGGCTCCAGATAAATCTGACCGTCCGTGATGCTGATAACGTTGGTCGGAATATATGCGGAAACTTCACCTTCCATGGTTTCAATGACGGGAAGCGCCGTCAACGATCCGCCGCCGTTTTCCTTGGAAAGTTTGCAGGCTCGCTCCAGCAGGCGGCTGTGCAGATAAAATACATCACCCGGGTAGGCTTCACGGCCCGGCGGCCGGCGCAGCAACAGTGAAAGCTGACGGTAAGCCTGCGCCTGCTTGGAAAGATCGTCATAAACGCAAAGCGTGGCCTTGCCCTGCCACATGAAATGCTCCGCCATCGCGCAACCGGCGTAAGGGGCGATATATTGCATGGGAGCGGAATCCGATGCGCCGGCGACAATGACAATGGTATAGTCCATTGCACCGTTGCGCCGCAGCACATCCACCACGCCAGCCACGGTGGATTCCTTCTGGCCGACGGCCACGTACACGCAGATCACCTCATCCGGCGTACCGAAGAATTTCTTCTGGTTAATGATCGTGTCGATCGCGATCGCTGTTTTGCCCGTCTTGCGGTCACCGATGATTAATTCGCGCTGTCCGCGGCCGATGGGAATCATGGCGTCAATAGCCTTGATACCGGTTTGCAACGGTTCTTTCACCGGCTGACGGTCCGCAATGCCGGGTGCAATTATATCCACCTTGCGGCGATCCGTGGATTGAATGGCCGGTCCGCCGTCCACCGCTTCGCCCAGCGGGTTGACAACGCGGCCAAGCAGTTCGCGTCCAACCGGGACGGAAAGAAGTTCGCCGGTGGAGCGCACCACATCGCCTTCTTTAATATCGGTGTAATCGCCGAAAATAACAGCTCCGACCGTATCTTCCTCAAGGTTGAACACCTGTCCGTATATTTTGTTGGGAAACTCCAGCATTTCCCCGGCCATGGCCCGGCCCAGCCCGTAGATACGGGCGATACCATCGCCCACTTCAATGACTTTACCGACCTGACTGACTTCCAGCCGGTCCTGAAAGCCGCTGATTTCCTGCTGCAAAATGGAAGATATTTCGTCGAGTTTGAATTTCATATTCACACCTTAAAGGTCCGATGCCGCGGAAAGGGCCACGGTTCCCTGCCGCATATCCGGGCCGGTCAAGGCCCAGCATCACACATTATGATTCCAACATTGCGGCGGTTTTGCCGCGCATGTTCACCAACAGTCCGTAAACCAGCTTTTCCCGCATGGAGGCCAGCCGCCGCTGCACGGAACCATCGATAAACAAATCGCCGATCCGCAGCTGAACGCCTCCCACGAGGGATGCATTCACGGTCACATTCAGATCCACCTGGCGGCCCAGTGCTTCGCCGGTACGGCGTGCAATCACTTCCCGTTGCGCGTCATCCAATGGAGCGGCGGTAATCACTTCAACTGAAACACGATTCGACCGTTCCCTGCCGACTTCCAGCATCGCGCGGATAAAGTCCGCAAAAAGGTCCAATCTGTCGCGCCGGCCCATGGCCCTGAATGTTTCCAAGGTCAGCGGATTAAGCCGCGAAGCGAACGCCTTTTCCACCATCGCCGATTTTGCCGCACCGGATATCGTTGCGGCCGCCAACACTTTTTCCAGGCCCGGCACATGCTGCACCACCTGCCGGAGGGAATCAATATCCTCCATGACATCAACAAGCTGTGAGGCGCGTAGAGCCGCATCGTATAATGCGACAGCATAAACTTTGCTGATGGGGGATATTTCCGCTTCTATTTTTTCCATAAGTGCATCACCATTCCCGCCGGAAATCAACCGGTTCCGGCAGCCGCGAAATCAGCGGCTGATCGCTCCCAATTCCTGCAGGGATTCATCCAGCAGTCGCTGGCGATCCGACACATTGATTTCCCGCTCAAGGATACGGCCGGCCACGCTCACACTCAGATCCGCGGCGCGGGACGCGATTTCCAGCAACGCTTGTTCCTTGGCAGCCTGAATATCCCGAAGCGCCTGATCTTTGATCGCCTTTGATTCAGCCTCGGCACGCTGATGAATCAATTCGGCGGCCTTGGCCGCATCCGCCTTGGCCTGCTGCAATGACAACGCCGCCTGCTGCTGTACTTCGGCAATTTTGTCTTCCAGTCGTTTGCGCGTCTGGTCCACCTGGGCCTGGGCTTCGGCGGCGGCATGAATGCTGTCCCGAATGGCATTTTCACGGCTTTCCAGCCCCTTGAGCAACGGCCGCCAGGCGACTTTGCCCAGTACGGCGATCAGCAAAAGAAAAATAACCAGCGTGAACAGTGCGGTTCCCGGATCAACGGACAGAAAGCTCTTGCCGCCGCCCGGCTGGGCAGATGCGGCCGCGGCCTGGGCAATGGGGAATATGACGGCCGCGTGCAGGCTGTCCGCAGAGGATAATGCAACGCAAAACAGGGCGGTGACGGACAAGCCGACCGCATTAAACCGGGACATCATCCACCGGATGCCGGGATTTCGATTGAATGGTTTCATACGCTACCTCAAAACAACGGGACCGATCCGGCCCAAAAGTCGGCGGCTCCCAGCCGACCAGAACCATCTTAAAGGGCGTTGTTGTGGAAAAGCACAAACATGACCAATCCAAGCAGCAGGAAGGTAAACCCTTCAATAATCGCCGCGGCAAGAAAAAACTGTACGCGGATCGTGGTGATCAATTCCGGCTGGCGAGCGGTGGCTTCGCACATGCTGCCGCCGATCGCGCCGACACCCGCGCCTGCACCGCCTACACCCGCACCGCCGCCAATCAGTGCGCCGGCCACCTGGATTGATTGCGAAAGCATTTGCGCCGTCTGCACGCCCGCGGAAACCGTGTGAACCGCCTGGGTTGCCGCAGCCGTTGTGGTTGCTGAATCCATTGTATGAGCTCCTCGTTAAACAGGGATAACCGTAAATTCCTCAAAATCAAATCGAAGCGGTCCAACGCAGATCCGCCCGCTGCATGATCAATTAATGCTCCGGCGCCACGGCCGCGCCGATATACGCGGCGCTCAGCAGTGTAAAAATAAAGGCTTGCAGGAATGCCTCGAGCAGGTGCAATGCCTCGAAGGCGGAACTGAAAAGAATGATCGGGATGCCGATGGTGGCACGTAAAAAGTGTGACGAGAGAGAAAATGCCAGGCTCACGAAAACCGCCACCACGAGCGGGCCGGACATCATGACGGCGAACAAACGCATGCACAGTGACAGCGGCTTTACCAGCGTGCTGAGCACTTCCAAACCAAAAACCACCGGGCGTAAAATCGGTGGGACCGGGGGAACCATGTGCTTGCCGTAAAGAATGAAGCCGCCGGCAATCGCCGCCGGCCAAGACCGCGGCGGTTGCGGCGCGTGGCCCGGATGTTTTTCATGACCATGACCATGGCCATGGCCCGGCTCATGCGTACCCATCGTTTCTTCGCGGCGCTGTCGCACGGCCATAATATGCTCGCCAATGCCGAAGATATGCACGGTAAAAAAAGTACACAGGGCAAGGATAGCCGTTACCGACAAGTTGCCCGTGCTGCCGCCCCAGAATTCCGGAATATGGGTTCCCGCATATATGTTAAGCAACGCGAATAACTGATTGACCGGCAGCATTCCCAGCAAGTTCGCAAAAAGAATAAAGAAAAACGCCGTCCACAGGTACGGGGTAAAAATCGGCGCCCACCGCCCCAGCATGGGCACAAATAATTCCGTGCGCAAAAAATCCATGGCGGCTTCAAAAAAATTACCCCAACCGTGCGGCACCGGGTTGGTGCGCATGCGACGGGCCATGGACGGAAATATAAGCAGCATCAACAAGGCCGACAGCAACATCATGAAAATATCGTTGGTGAGGTAGACGGGCTGGCCGAGAAAATTGAACAACGGATGCGGCAGTACGCGATGTGCGATCACATCATCAAGCACACTCACCGCAAGGGAAGGTCCGGAAAGGAATGCAGACGCAGCCGCTGCTCCAATATGGCCTGAAAGGATCGTGGAGTTCATAAAAACCGAGTTCCAACCGAGTTTCCCCCCGCCGTGACAATCCGCCAGAATTGTCCGCAGCCGCGAGGGTCAATCTTTGTAACCTATCCGCGTTTAACCGTCAACGCGCTGAAATACCTATCTGCATTGCGATATATTTGGCATTTTAATACCGCCGCCGCTTTCCGCCGGTCACCCGGCGGCTTTTACCATGCAGCTTAATGCACGGATGAATGTTTTATCACCCATGACGAGGTAAAACTCTCGGCGATAAGCAGTACAAAATAGTAGGCTGCCAACCAGAGTATCAGCACTGTTTTATGCAGCGGCACGGGAGCAAGCACCAGAACCAGAACCGCCCCGCCCGCGCTGCCGATCAGCCGCGCCATATTGGCGAACATGGCACAGCGCAAAAGCAGGATGGCCCCCCGACCGATTAAAATCGCCATCGGCAGAACCGCCAACCAACCCACCGCGAGCATCACCCCGCCGGCCCATAGCATTTCATCGGCATGAACCGGCCTGTGGGCGAGCGGCAAAACCACCACGCCCGCGGCGACGGTAAGCAGCACGGAGATAACCGGCGTAACCAGCAACCCCGCACGCAGCCAAATAGCCGGCACCGCCCGCCGCGACACTGTCTGCGTGGTCGGTGCAGTGGGCTGCGCATCGCCTGATGCCGTATCCTGAATTGTCGGCAGTTCTACCATTTTATTCCAAATACACCGGGCCTTAAATTCCGATAACCGGCTGTCCACGCGGCTGAAAGCCGGTGACTATTTGCCGTGGCTAAACCGCCAAACAGTCTGATACACCAAGCCTGCGGGAAAGCCGGGGTTACCTGTCCGGTTTCTCCTTCTTCCCGGCGGCGAGCAGCGTTTTAATCTGCAGGTAAAGTTCGCCAAGCACCGCCACCACGATGCAGGTAACGGTGGCGTATCCCGGCCAGCCAAATTTTCCGTCCAGCCAATGACCTATTCCGCCGAATACGAGCGTCACGCCCAAAAATTCAAAACCCATCAACGCAAAACGTTGCAGCCCAAAGCCACCCATGCCGCGTTTATCCATCAGATCGGCCGTATGCCGTTCCAGCCGATCAAGCGGGGTGCGCGGTACGGAATCCGGCCGGGCTTCGGATTTTTTTTCCGGCAATGGCTGTTCTTCCTGCGGATTCGAATCGGGCATTTACCGTCCTCCGCCTTCGCCAACCAAACCGGGAAGATTGTACTATTTTTCACAAAGTGCGTCAAGCCAGACGGCGAAAACTTTTGCCGTACGCACCATCAGCTCACGACGCGCCAGAACCACCCCATCCGGCGGTGCCGTGAGCGAAAAATGCTTGCGGCTAAGGCATACGGCAATCAGCCGGATCAGTTTCTAACGGCGGTTTATTGACGGATCAAATCGGAAGACCACATCAAAAACTTTGCCGCCGTGCCGCCGGGCAATAATCTCTTCTTTCACCATGCATAACTTGACGACATCGGTGACGAATAGTGAATTAAAGTTGCTCTCCAATCCGCGTCCCATCCCTTCCAGAAATATCAGGTCCGCACCATCGGCCATGGCATTGCATGCCTCGGATACATCCATCAAATCGATCAGCGGCGTTCCACCGCCGGACGAACCCGCTTTAATGCGTCCGCTGTCCAGGTGATCAGCCATTACCGGGTCAATCCGGGAAATTTGCCCCAATAAAGGATGAAGTTCCGCAGCCGTAATGTCGTTTAGCGCCGGTGTCTCATTGGCGAGCAAGGCTATTTCCATGCCGCGACCGGCAAGCCAGCGGACCAGCGGCAGAACTCCCAGAACGGCATCGCTTCCGGCATTGTCCATAAAGAACAGCGATTTACGATAGCCGCGTGCAAGCAAGCGTGCCGCGAAAACGTCAAAATGATCGACCAGCCACGGCCGTTTGCCATCCAGGCTTTGGCGGACCTTTAAAAAATCCGGTGATCCGGAAGCGAACAAACGCGCGGTTTCGGTGGCGCCCATGTCGAATATGTTGCCGGCAAACACCCCCTCCACCAGCAGTCGCAGTGTTTCCATGTCGGTGCGGGCCTGCCGCGGCCGATCCAAATCCGCAATAATTTCCGGGTAAAGAGCGAGCATGGCGTTATTTTCGCGCTGTTTGTTGTGCAGGAACGGGTCCGGCAGGTCATAGGCTTTTAATATTTCCTGCCGCCGTTTGCCGATCACCTGCAAATTCAGTTCGCCGTATTCAGCCGGATGCCGCCGCAGAGTTTCCATCTCAGCCCGCAGCGCTGCGGCACACGCTTCCGCGCGGCTGCGGGAGCCGGTGCCGTACACCTCAACCGCCAGGGACATGATCAAATCAAAATGGTGTGAAAAATGATCGAGCCAGAACTCACGAAATTCGACATCCACCAGCATATTCTGCGTGCAGCAATAATAGCTTTCCGGATGCGCCAACAAAGAGAAAACGGGCATGACCGCTCATTCCAATCATGGACACCATCCGTTTACGGGCAAGCGCCGCAGGCCTTCCGGATGGGAGGCCAACTATACCATAACACTCAATGAATGATGTGCCGCGGCAGCGGACCACGCATTTGAACAGTTGCATAAGCGATTGCCGCACAAACAGGGCAGAATTGATTCGGGCGGATACAGCCGCGGATTGCGCCACTTGTTTCACTGACGCCAAAGCGGATCGTCGGCATCAATGGAAAGAATGGCTCGTCGAGCGCGATCACTTATAACCGGCAGGCGCAGGTGGCGACTGGAAATAGTTTCTATCAGACCGCGGCCCATGAGCCGCCGTTGATCGCGGTTCTGCAATTGAATGGAACAGTTACCGCGCACGCTCCAGGGCGTGGTTTCCAGAATTGTTTCATGATGAACGAGCAGTTCCACATTGTTGCCGCGGGCATCGCCGCCGTGCATATCGAGTGTGGCCGGATAGCGGACAAGCGAGCCGCTGGTACGTGCACTGACAACATGAGTCTCGGGATGCTCGATAACCACCGGGTCCGCACCCGCCTGATAAATGGCAACGGAATTCGTTGACAGCCTGCCCGGCGGTACGCCGTCAACCGCGTTCCAGATCACCGCCCAGTCATCTCCCAATACACGGCCGCGGCTGAGGGAGCGAATTCCCCGCAGCATGCCCGATCCTCCGAAGAAATGATCGTGGAAGCCCAGCCCCTGCATCGGCATGTCCACCAGCATGATGTCATCCGATGCACTGATATGCTGCACGCGACCGCTCACCTTGCAGTGCGGAGCACTGACGATCCAGGAATGCTCCACGCCGTCTTCGGCCGCAGGACGCAACGGCTGAACCAGCGGTGTGCAACTGAACGTGGGATGCAGCGTCAGTTCCACCAGCACGAATTGATCTTTACGATGGCGCGGAAGAAGAACGGAAGGCTCCATCGGATAACCGCGGGCGACCAGGCCGATGCTTCCATCCTGCCTTAACGTAATCCGATTCGGCCCGACAGCAATCTCCGGACTTCCTCTTTCACCTTTAAATGATCCGGGCGGATACCAGTTGAACGAACGTACCAGGCAGCGGCCGCCCTGAAAAAGAGAAATAGCGGCCGCCGGATAAAAAGCCGGCAAAGCCTGCTCACGAACGGACGAAAGCTGATGATGTTTTTTCGACCGATAATAGCGATTGAGTTCCTGGACATAACGCGGATGCATGGGCAGCCCGTCATACAAATCCACGGAAACACCGCTGCCGACAGCATCCATAGCGTCAAAATGCCAGCATTCGTAGGCCCCGGGCGTGCGAAGCTGCCTCCAGCCGTCCTGCTCCCATTTCGCCGCCAGACCGGCGGCCGTCATACCGGCGATACCCGCCGTGGAACCGGCCTTGGAACCGGATCCGGACCCGGAAGCGGGGCGACTGTCCGCCGCTGCAAGCCCCACAGCTCCGGCAGCAGAGTATGGATATTTGACTTGCTTCAACATCGTCGTCATACGCCAAAAAGTTATTGATAAACTCAATCGCTGGGTGTTGGATGAAACGCGGTTACCACCCAACGGCGATTCCCGCCCAACAACTCCCTTTGACACATCAAAAGTCTTATCGGCATGTCCGGTGCATGAGTTTAGACGTTGTTGCACAAAACCGCCGCCGCATCAAATGTTTGCAGGCTTCGTGCAGGCCGACATTGGAGCCGGCGGCCGATAATTCAAGCGGGCGCGAACAGCCCGCTTCAATTATTGTAATATTGTTGCGGTTTTGAAGCCAGACTGTAGTCCAGGATCACCGGTTCGGCTTTTGTATGGATGGCGATCAGCCGCGATACAGCCGGCATTACCGCCGATCATCGCGAAGCAACCGCTTCGACAGTGCAACAAAAGTGCAACAAAAACCAGTGACTGCCCGGCGCGCAAGACGCCTTGTCGCCGGCACAACCGCCCGGCGCGGCGCACGGCTGACCGGCGCCATCGCCGGCCGGCTCGTCCACAATCGTCTACAACTGCACGGGCGGGCAGGAACAGACCAGATTCCGGTCGCCATACGGGTTGTCAATGCGTGCCACCGCCGGCCAGAACTTGCGGTCGTGCAGCCAGGGTAGCGGCCAAGCGGCCTGCTGACGGCTGTACGCATGCGGCCATGAATCCGCGGAAACCTGTTGCGCTGTATGCGGGGCATTTTTTAGCGGATTGTCACGACGGTCCAGCCGCCCGTTCTCAATTGCGGTGATCTCGGCGCGGATGGCAATCAGGGCGTCACAAAATCGATCAAGTTCCGCACGGGATTCGCTTTCGGTTGGTTCAATCATTAACGTGCCCGGCTCCGGCCATGAAACGGTAGGCGCATGGAAGCCAAAATCCATGAGACGCTTGGCGATATCCTCTACCCGCACACCCGCTGATGATTCAAAGGCGCGGGCGTCAATAATAAACTCATGGGCACAAAAACCGCTGTTGCCGCGAAAGAGGACGGGATAATGCTCCGCGAGACGGCGGGCCATGTAATTGGCGTTTAAGATAGCCACTTGCGTGGCGCGGCGAAGGCCCTGGGCACCCATCATACGGATGTAAGCCCAGGAAATGGTAAGGATCAGGGCGCTGCCGCATGGAGCACCGCTTACCGGCCCAATGGCATTATGGCCTCCCAATCCGGTAACAGGATGGCCGGGAAGATAAGGTTTGAGATGCGCCGCAACCGCAATAGGCCCCATCCCGGGGCCGCCGCCGCCGTGCGGAATACAAAAGGTCTTGTGTAAATTCAAATGGCAGACATCCGCACCAATATCGGCCGGGCGGCACAGCCCGACCATGGCATTCATGTTCGCACCATCCATGTACACCTGCCCGCCATGAGCGTGAACAATCGAGCAGATTTCCGTGATCCCTTCCTCAAAAACACCGTGGGTGGATGGATAGGTCACCATGAGGGCGGCCAGGTCATGCTGGTGTTGCGCCGCCTTGGCACGCAGGTCATCAAGGTCAACGTCACCGTTGTCGCGACAGGCAACGCCCACAACATTCAGGCCCGCCACGACGGCGCTGGCCGGGTTGGTGCCATGGGCGGATTGTGGAATCAGGCAAATGTTCCTCTGCCGCTGGCCGCGGGCTTCATGGTAGGTGCGAATCACCATAAGGCCGGTGTATTCCCCCTGTGAACCGGCGTTCGGCTGGAGTGAAACGGCGGCGAATCCGGTAATCTGACAGAGCGCGGTCTCAATTTCGTCGAAAAGCATCCGGTAGCCCGCCGTCTGGCCGGCCGGGGCAAAAGGATGCATGTCCGTCCAGCAGCGCCATGTAATCGGCAGCATTTCCGCGGCGGCATTTAATTTCATCGTGCAGGAACCCAGCGGGATCATGGATGTCGTAAGGGACAGATCGCGTGATTCAAGTCGCCGCATGTAGCGCTGCATATCCGTTTCACTTTGATATATGTTAAAGACCGGGTGCGCCAGAAATTCGGATTCACGCTGCAGCCCGCCCGGATACTGAATCGGCGATCGGGCGATAACATCCTCCAGCCGGAAGGAGAGGGGACGATGATCCGCAAAAATATGCAGCAGGGCTTTCACTTCCTCCGCGGTGGTTAATTCATCAAGCGATATGCCGATCCGATTGGATTCAAAAACCCGCAGATTAAAGCCGGCATCCACGGCCCGGGCGGAAATGGAAGCGGCGGATTCGCCATGCGCGGGAGTAATGCAGAGCGTGTCAAAAAAATGTCCCGCTTCCGGATGATGGCCCAAATCGCGCAAGCCCTCGGCCAGCACCTGAGTCCACCCATGAATTTGCCGCGCGATGTTGCGCAGCCCGGGTGCGCCGTAATAAACCGCATGCATCGCGGCGACCACCGCGGGCAGCACCTGCGCGGTACAAATATTGCTCGTGGCCTTTTCACGTTTAATATGCTGTTCACGCGTCTGGATGGCCAGACGATAAGCCGCCTTGCCCTGTGCATCACGCGAAACACCGACAATTCGACCCGGCATTTTGCGCGCATGTTCATGGCGTGTGGCCATGAAAGCCGCGTGCGGGCCGCCGAATCCCATGGGCATGCCCAGCCGCTGCGTGGAACCCACGGCAATATCCGCGCCGAATTCACCCGGCGGACGCAGCAGCGTAAGCGCCAGAATATCCGCCGCCACCACCACCAGCGCGCCGGCATTGTGGGCGCGTTCCACCAGAGGTTGATAATTGCAAATCTTCCCCCGCGTGTTGGGATATTGCAGCAACAGGCCGAAACATCCGGTCTGGTCGGCCAGCAACGCCGCCGGATCCCCCACGACACACTCAATACCAAGACCCGCGGCGCGCTGCCGCACCACGGCAATGGTTTGCGGGTGGCAATCCTCGGCAATAATAAACACGCGGCCATCGGTATTGGCGATGGCACGGCACATACTCATCGCCTCCGCGGCGGCGGTGGATTCATCCAGCAGGGAAGCGTTGGCCATGGGCAATGCCGTAAGATCGGCGACCATGGTCTGAAAATTCAACAGGGCCTCCAGGCGTCCCTGGGCAATTTCCGCCTGATAGGGTGTGTACTGTGTATACCAACCTGGATTTTCCAGAATATTGCGGCGAATAACGGGGGCGGGGATGCAGCCGTAATATCCCATGCCGATAAGTGATCGCAATGACCGGTTGCGGGCGCCCATTTCGGACAGTTGATGGAGCATTGCATGTTCATCAACCGCGGGGGGAATATCGAGTGATTCTTTCATGGCGATGGCGGAAGGAATAGTGCGGGAGGTAAGTTCGTCGAGCGAACCAACGCCAAGGACCGCCAGCATCTCTGCGACATCCGCTTCGGAAGGACCGATATGACGGCGAGGAAATTGGCTTTCGGGGTTGAGCCTTCGAAAATTCTGCTGAACTTCCATAGATTGACCAGGGGATAACGACTTGATTGAATGGGTCACAAACACTTTCCTTGTCAAACACCGGGCACTGTATTCCGGAGGGCATTATAGCGGCTCGAAAGCGTTTGCAGAAACGGTTTAAGAATCGAATACAACCCCTCCTGAACAGGGCATTTACCGCCCTGAAGCGCCGGACCGATTCGGGAGATACGCAGGTCGGTCCGGTGCTTTTATGGGCGAAAAGAGCTGTTGCCGGTACATATTTAGTGTGCGGAATAAAGCGTGATAACCTTGCCCGCACTGGATGGAAGCCTCGCGGCGAAGCAGGGCGCCCGCCAGGTGGAACGTATACTTTGCAGGTATTTAATGGGGTGGCCGAAACCATCCTTTACCATCACAATTCCCCACATATGTCCCCCCATCGGCATGGGAATCCAGCCTTTCACCAGCGTGGTTTTCTCCAAATCCGCCAATGGATCACCGTTCATGCGCCATTGCCCCATCGCATTTTGATGCGCAAAAGCCCGCTGATATCCGACAAGGAAGCTATAGATTGCCGGCTTGCCGGGGTAAATTTCAGGCGCCGGCAACCCGGCAATTTCATACTGCCGCAGGCATCCCTGCAGTGTAAAAAGATTGATCCGGGTAATTGTAATCGCGCGGGAGGCGGCCGTTTGATTATGAATCCAGCAAATCATTCCGGTGAGAATAAACAGACCGGCGATAACAATCGGCAGATCGCTGGAACGAAATTTTAAGGTTGGGCGAAACCGTACAAGCAGTGCAGACATGCTCATAAACCTCTCCCGGTAAACCAACCGCCCCGTGCTCTACGCCTCGGAGCCGTTTCCTCGCTCTACATATTATCTTAGGCGGATCTTGAGCAAATCCAAGTAAAATCCGACTGGAATTAACCCCGGAATAAGCCCCATAACATGGTCCGGAAATAATCTGCGCAGCATCCTTTCGGCCTTTGGATCAGCCATGGTATAACGGCGGAAATAAGCCCGATCAGAATCGCTCACGGGGCATAACTGTACAAATAATCGTTAACCGTTAGCGGCGTGGAATAGGTTCCGCTGGAATTGTATTGCGAGCCAAGGCTGTAAAAGAACGGGCCATGCCCATTGCTGCTGGCCGGCAGCACGTTAAAGCTGGAACCATTGAGAGTGCCGCTAACCACAACGAACACGGCATTGACCGGTGTCGCGGTGATAGGTGTCGTGAAGCCACCTGCGTTCTGCGGCCAGAGGACAGGCTGTGACGTCGGTGACGCCGGCGGGAAATATTGAATGGGATTGCCAAAACCGTCCAACACTTCGCAAACCACATTCACATCCGGACTGCCGTTGTTGGGCGGGGTAGCGGTAGTGGTGACCACATTTTGCGCCGGCAGCTGGGATATCACATTGGAATGGATTCGCCAAGCGCCGCCCTGTATCTGATAGGCGTGCATGTATTGATAGCTGATCAAAAACTGCTCCATGCTGACGGGATACTGGCCGGTTTTATGGTGGTACCAATTTAAGGCGGATTGCAAATTGGTCAGTTCCATTTTGGTAAGTTTGATTTGGGAACTCGCCTGCACCTGCATGCCCACAGCCAGGGCAATACCAATCAGGATAAAGATAATAAGTATGACAACCAGCATTTCGATAAGGGTAAAGCCGCGGGCATGGGATTTCCGAAATGTTGATAACATAGATGCATCCTCGATTTATTCCGCCGCGAAAATCTATTAACCGCTGCGACGCCGAGCACGCCGACAGACAGCCTATCCACGGACTGAATCGCCATCGCGGGGACCCTGCCGCCGCGGTTCTTCACTTTTATGTTACCGTCCAGAAGCCTGTGCGAGTAGCCAACGCAGGCCGTTTTCAATGACAGAATCCTGCAATGCGGGACCATCGCCGCGTACAACCCGTACCTGGGGGCCAATTGGCGCCCATTGCTCCGGATTGGTGATAACAAACCAGATGAGTGTTGGAATGCCCATGGCGGCCGCAAGATGGCCTGGGCCGCTGTCATTGCCAATAAAGCCCGCCGCTGAATGCAAAAGATCGGCTAATCGGGCAACTTTATCGCAAATATAAATATCAAAACTGTCGCGAATAGTGTTCCTTTCAAAATTGCTGAATCGGTCGAGTTCGGCCGGGCGCAGCAGAAAGCGGACCGCCCCGCCATGGGACTTAATTTTGCCCGCCATATATAAAAACTTTTCCAACGGCAGGCATTTTTGGCGGCTACCGGCACCCGGCGCGATAATAATTGCCCCCTCCGGATTAAACCGTGCCATTGGAAGCGGTGCATCGGGCAGATTCAATTCTGAAAGCTGCCGTCGATGGAATTCCGTTACCGGCAGCTTGCTTTGTTCCGACGGGCGCGGATCAAAAAAACAGACCCGCGGTTTTGCCGGAAGCAACCGTGCGTGGTCGGCCCAGTTGTCGTGACCATTGCTGACGGCGCTGATCAGCAGGGAGCAATCAGCCCAGGAAGGGTAAGCCGGGGATTGAGAATCCGGACCTGCCTCCGCCGGAGTGAACCAGAGAGAATGAACCGGTGAATCGCCATCCGCCCAGGAATCCGCCAGCTTTAATTGCACAAGCAAACGGCCGAATTCCGGCCGCATGACGACGGTGATTGCGGCATCGGGCCGGAGCTGTTTCAAACTGCGGAGCAGCGGCGCCAAAAGCAGGGTATCGCCAAATGCACCGGCATGAACCAGGGTTATGCGCATGGACGTATCATATACTTTTTGCCCCAGCGAGATAGCGCGGTATGGCCTGATGCCGCAACTGACACTGAAAGCCGCCGTGGACGGCGGGCAGCGATTAAACATTGGAAATTCGGGTTGCCAGCCAACTTAGGGACTATACAATGCAGTTGAAAACAGCTTGGCCATGCGGAAAAAAACCATGGAGCGTTTTGGCACGCCTGGAAACCTGAAATGAGGGCAGCAATGCCGCCAAACCAGATTGAATCCACCGAGCCGACACTTGCTGACGGGAAGCGACAATGGTTGAGCCAGGATGTCATGCTGATATCGCTTTCCGCCTGCTTTGCCGATCTGGGCTATCAAACTGTACTGGCGGTATTTCCGCTGTTTCTGGTGGTAACCTTGAAACTGCCCGTCTGGGTGTTTGCCCTGGCGATGGCCGTGAGTTTTGGCCCGGGCGCTCTTTTCGGCCTGTGGGGTGGGAAGATTGCGGACCGCATCGGCGCTAAAAAGGCCGCCCTTGGCGGCAATCTATTGATTCCGCTGCTGTCACTTTCCGGCTTGACGGCCGCCGCAGCAACGGCGATCGCGCTGTTTTCAGGGGGATGGTGGGCGCGAAATTTTCGATCGCCGCCGCGCCGCAGCATGATGGTGGAGGCGGTGCATGCCGATGACCGGGCCAAAGCCTTCGGCTTTTTGCACGCACTGGATATTGGCGGCGGATTTCTGGCCGCGCTGGGTACAATGCTGCTGCTGGAGGGCGGAATCAGTATCCGGAATATTTTCCTGCTTACCATTATTCCGCTGCTGATGTCCAGCGTATGGCTCATGTTTTCGCGGATGGGCCGCCGACCGGCGCAGCAGGCGCCGACAGCCGGCGCCGGACAGGCGACCATGTCCGGAAACCACTCATCACTTTACCGGCGTCTGCTGCTGGCCACGGCACTTTATGGATTCAGCTCATTTAGTTTTGGATTTCCGATCTTGACGGTGGATCAATCCCTGCACAGCCGGCCGATGGCGGTACTGTCCTATGTTGTGTTTTTCGGCGTATCAGCGGTGACGGGACTGGTTATAGGCCGTGTAAGCCGGAAAAAAAGTGTGACGGCCTTGGCTTTGGGCGGGTATTTGATCGGAGGCCTGGGATGCGCGGGAATGGCACTGGTGTGGGCGACCGGGAGCAACGGGCTTCTGTATTATCCGGTGGCAGCGCTGATGGGATTGGCGCTCGGGGTGATTGAAACGCTGGAACCGGCAATTATTTCGCGTATTATCCCCAAGGGCCGGACCGGTGGCGGCATGGGCGCCTTGACTGCAATGCGAAGTATCGGCCTTTTCTCCGCCAACCTTATCATGGGTGTGATTTATCACATGGGAGCATCATGGACGTGGGCGTATGCCTATGCCGCAATTCTGGCGATAATGGCCGCGGGCGTCACCTTATCGGTACGAACGGCGGAAACGGCGACGTAGGCGAACCCTTCATCAATTTTCAGAGGCACGACAATAAATATGCGCCGCAATCCCGATAAACCTAAAAGCGCTCCGGCCGATTACCGCCGGCCGAGTCGTCAGATGTCCGCATCCGGGCCGCGGAAATCCGGCCGATCAATGCATGAAGATGCGGCATCCGGCGAACCGGAACACCGTGCGCCAGCCGGGGAAGGCGGGCCGGAAGATGGCGGAGCGAGGAGCCGCATGGCTCCGATAACCCATGAGGGACCGCTGCCATGGGTTCAGTTGAGAAATGTGGTATATGGAACTTCTGTATTCCGCAAAATGGTCGGTCGAATGGCCGGGGGTATCAAAGCCGGCGATCTGGTAAGCGTATATGACCGTGACGCGACGCCGTTTGGAACGGCTTTGTACAACAGCCAGGCATCCATCGCACTTCGCATGGTTGACTTTGGCGCGGCCCCTGCAGACGAGAGTTTTCTTGAACAGCGGCTGGCCCGTGCGGCGGCATTTCGCCGGGAAGTGTTGAAACTGGAGGATGCCACAAATGCGTACCGCGTTACCCATGCGGAAGGCGACGGGTTGCCGGGACTGATTATTGACCGGCTTGGAGATTCCGCCGTAGTGGAATTGTTTTCCCTGGCAATGCATCGGAGGCGGGAAAGAATAGAAAAAACGCTGCGCGAGGTACTGCCGATTCAGCGGGTAATCTTCCGGGCGGACGCGGGAGTGCAGGCTGCGGAGGGCTTTTTCATGCCGGCGTCCCGATTTACCGGTTCGGGCAGGGCGAATGATATCATTACCGAGAACGGCTTACGATTTCACGTGGACCTTGCCGGCGGACATAAAACCGGCTTTTTTTGCGATCAACGGGAGAACAGGGAACGCCTCGCCAATTTTGTGAATGGCGCCCAGGTTGCCGATTTGTGCTGTTACAGCGGCGGCTTCGGCATTTATGCCGCGGCGAAAGGAAATGCCGCCCATATCACCGCGGTAGATTTGGACGAAAAGGCCGTGGAACTCGCCCGCCGGAACGCCAATTTGAATCGCATTCCGGCAGCACGCTATCAAACCGTTCACGCGGACAGCTTTCCCTATATCCGGCAGATGCGACAAAACGGCCGCCAATTTGATGTGGTGATACTCGACCCGCCGAAACTGATTCCACAGCGGGGAGATTTTGCGGACGGCCGGCAGGCCTATTTTGACCTGAATAAACTGGCGATGGGAATCGTAAAGACAGGCGGTTTGTTGGTGACGTGCTCTTGCAGCGGTCTGCTGGACATCGCGGAGTTCCTGAATGTGGTCAAGGGCGCCTCGCGCAGTGCCGCAAGACGCATTCAAATATTCCAAGTCACCGGCCCCGGCCCGGATCACCCGGTCATGACGGATTTTCTGGAAGGGCTGTATCTGAAATGCCTGTGGTGCCGGCTATGGTAAAGCGGACTTTCCGCCGCTCCCGCGACCTTGCTTGAGCGCCCGTCCGATGATGGCGGCAGGCATTATAAGGGTTACATCCAGCGGGAGGCGATTGGCGGCCGGGGGTGCACAATATAGCGAGCGCAGGGAATCAGATGCGTACGCTCAATACGCGCCAAATAGGCCGCGAGATCCTTTTCGCCGAAGCGATTAAGAAAATCGCGTCCAGCAGTGTGATTCAATCGGTGAATAGCCGTAATAAGTTCAGACTTGCTCATGTGCGAATCCTTTCGCGTACTTGACCACCGGCATTCCAGCCGGTTCAGCGGCGCCAAACCGTCCTTGTTCATCAACAGGTTCGCCGGCGTCTATGGCAGTGCAGCTGTCATGATACGATCCGGACATAATCCCGGGCGACTTTAGGATTTTTCGGCGAACCAGCCCCGGAACTTTAATATTTTTTGTCTTTTTTAAAATCTTAATCAGCTGGATGGCGGCAGTGGAAGGTTGGCCTCGCCGGTTTTAGCCGCACAGTGTTCGCCGTCGTGACGTAGCGATACTCCGCGAGAATGAAAAAAAATGGGGCTGCTCATCTAATTTGGCTATA
>JAKBBN010000137.1 GCA_021808485.1 Planctomycetota bacterium
CCCAGCGTGTCGACGACGACATGCCGCTTGCGCCCGTTGATTTTCTTGCCCGCGTCGTAGCCACAGCAGACCCCCTTTTTTCCGTCGTCTTAACCGACTGGCTGTCACCGACTTGATCGAGTAGCTGTCCGAAACCGCGGTGAGGCGTCTGCGTGAACTGGAGAAGGATAATGTGCGGCTCAAGCGTCTCCTGGCTGAGCGCGACTTGGAGGTCGATGTGCTCAAGGAGTCATTACAAAAAAAGTAGCCGCCGCCCCGGAACGCCGCCGGGCGGTTGAATTTCTGGTCCGGCGGAAGGTATCTTGGCGGCGTGTCACGCGGCCGCGCAGTGGCAGATTTTTCCATCCACAGGCCCAACCGTCTATCGCAAAGCATGTGGGCATATTACCGCGCCGGTGAAGTTTCGCCGCCGCCAGTTTGTTGTCGCTGCCTAGGTTTGCCCGATGGAGTAATTAAACGGCCCCGCTGCACCCTCGGCTATTTTCCATCATCAATTTGCCGTCAATGCAAGCACGCAGGCGCGGTGGACCGAAATAGTCTACGCATTGGTCTCCATCGCAATCAGCACCGTTCCCGGTTACCATTGCGCACACTATTGGTCGGGCGGCCCCTTGGACCCGCACACGACAATTGTGGTGACAATCGCGTTATCGGTGGCAACTCTGCCATTTTTCAGCATTGCGTTGTTTCGTTTGTTCCCGCCCATAGGGGTGTTGCGGGTCGTTTCGGCGGGTAGCCGCCTGCTTAAAGTTCATTTCGAAATCCGACCTACACTGCGGTTTTGATGCGCCAGTCCGAAGCTCACACAGAGAACGGCTATTCCAGCTGAGTATCTTGGCGAGTGTTTTTTGCATCGCCGGAATATTTCTTACTCCAGCCGGTTGCGATGGGCAATCCGCCGCGAGTAGTGCCGCGTCTCCGGAAATCTCCCCGTTCGTCGGCTACCTGCGGCAGGGTTTAATGTTTTGCATTTTCCGGCCGTTGTTTGGCCTGATTGCCCGCCCACGCGCCTTGGCGGCTAACGCCCAATGGATGTATTCGTAATCCGGCATAATTTTACCCGCCGGCCCGCTGAAACTAATTGTTATGACGTGCGTTTGGCCCTGCGGCCTTACTTCTGTTTGAGGAGACGTTTTATGCGCACAATTGTTGGTTTGGCTGCTGTGGCAACCTTGGTATTGGCCACGGTATTGTATTCAGCGGGTGTAACGCGGGCGCAGTCCGCCGGTGGGGGTAACCGGCCTGCAGCCAACGGCGGTCCGGGCCGGGGCGGTCGCTTTCGCGGTAACCCGCAGCAGTTTTTTCAGCGGATGCAGCAACGCATGTTGGACCGCATCAAAAAGCAACTGAAGGTCACCGGCGACGTGTGGACGGTGCTTAAGCCGCGTGTGCAGAAAGTGCAGCAACTCGTATTTCAAAACCGTATGTCGCATTTCATGGGCGGCCCGGGTGGACGCCGGGGAAGACGTGGACGCGGGCGCGGACCCGGAATGTTCAATTCGTCGACCAATCCCGTTGTGGCGGCGGAACAAAAACTCCGCACCACCTTGCGGGATCCAAATGCTAAAGCCTCGCAAATTAAGGCGGCTCTGGCCGCTCTGCAGCAGGCCCGGGCAGATGCCAAGGCGAAACTCAATGCGGCGCGCGGCAATCTGCGGCAACTGCTGACGATACGTCAAGAAGCTGATCTGGTGCTTGACGGTCTGCTTAATTATTAAACCCGGTGCATTCGGGCTGATCCGCCAAGGCGAAGTTTCAATGAGTGTACGCCTGTGGCGGGGGAAGAATTCGCCGCGATTGCGGCGTCTGGCGGCCATGTTTTCGCTTGGTTGTACAATAAAGGTTGATGTTGATGGAAGATGTTGCGGCGATTCTGGAACGCAGCGGTGTGGTTGACGCCGTCCGGGCGGAAAAGCTGCGCGGCGCTGCCCGGGTGGCGCCGCTGGATGATGCCATCCGCCAGGCAGCGCCGGAACCCGCGGTCTTGCGCGCTTTGGCCTCTCATTTTGACCAGCCGTTCATTGAATCAGTCGATTCGACGGCTTCCCGGGAGTTTTTGCAGCAGTTCCCGGCGCGGTTGCTGCTGCAACATCACATGGTGCCGCTGCGGGAGGAAAATGGGGCGGTAGTGGTGGCCACCGGCGATCTGTTTGATACCGCCGGTCTGGATGAATTGCGCCTGGCTACCGGCCGGGATGTACGTCCCCTGATTTGCCCCCGCAGCGAGATCGACCGTTGTATCAAACTATTGCTCGGGGTCGGGGCCGATACCCTGCAGTCCCTGGCCAGTGCGGCTGATATTGATGTGGTGGAAACCAACGGCAACGGCTCCGATGAAGGCATGGACCTTACCGTAGCCGCGGAAGATGCCTCCATTATTCGCTTCGTCAATCAGGTTCTGGCCGAAGCGTTGGAATTGCGTGCGACGGATGTGCATGTCGAGCCGTTTGAAAATCAATTGCGTGTGCGCTACCGGATTGACGGTGTGCTGCAGGAAGCCAACATTCCATCCGAAGTGCGGCGCTATCAGGCGGCGATTGTTTCCCGGCTGAAAATTCTCAGCCATCTGGACATTGCCGAAAAACGTCTGCCGCAGGACGGACGCATCCGGGTGAAAGTGGCGGATCGGCAGATTGATCTGCGGGTCTCGGTGATTCCGATGATCCACGGCGAAGCGGTGGTGCTGCGTATTCTTGATCGCGGCGACACGCTGCTGGGGCTTGAACACCTGGGCATGGCGCAGCGCGACCGTGATCTGTTTGCGCGGATACTGGAACTTCCGCACGGGATTGTGCTGGTAACCGGACCTACCGGGTCCGGCAAAACCACCACACTGTATGCCGCCTTGTCGCGGATCAACGAGGTGGATCGAAAAATTATCACCATTGAAGATCCGGTGGAATACCAATTGCGCGGCATCAACCAGATCCAGGTTTCACAAAAAACGGGGCTGACGTTCGTGGCGGGCCTGCGGGCCGTTCTCCGGCATGATCCGGATGTGGTGCTGGTGGGCGAAATACGCGATCGGGAGACCGCCGAAATTGCCGTGCAGGCGTCGCTGACCGGGCACCTGGTATTCAGTACGCTGCATACCAATGATGCACCCAGCGCCTCCACCCGGCTGGTTGATATGGGCGTGGAGCCCTATCTGGTGGCGTCCAGCCTGGAAATGGTGGTCGCCCAGCGGCTGGTGCGGTTGTTGTGTCCGCATTGCCGGGAGCCGGCGCCCACGGCTGATTTGGCGGCCCTGCGTGCGGAATATGGCGATGTGGTGCCGGATGTGGTGTATCACGGACGCGGATGCCGGGCCTGCATGGGTACCGGTTATCGCGGCCGGCAGGGCGTATTCGAGATGATGGCCATCAGCGAGGAAATCCGTGTGCAGATTATGGAACGCGCCTCCGCCGGCCAAATGCGCCGCACTGCAATGCAGCAGGGTATGCATGGCCTGCGGGATGACGGCTGGCGGCTGGTGCGGGAGGGGCGCACCACAATTGAGGAAATCGTCCGCAATACGATGGATGAAGAACATTCCCTGGGCTATCGGCCCGCGCAGGTGCCGGTGCTGGAGTTCCCCGGGCGCGAAAACGCGGCGGCCGGGCCGCTGCGCCAGCCGGAAATCGCGGTACGCCGGGACCCGGTGTTATAGTCGCGGCGAAGCCGGCGAGGGTCGCACGCGCCCGGCAAAGCCGACGGCGGGCTGTTGAGCCGGCCGGGACAATCATTTTAAGCAACGGTTCAAAGGACCAAACGGATGGCGGTATTTGCATATACAGCACTGGGGGCGGACGGTCGGCGGAAAAACGGCACCATTCCCGCTGACAGCCGCAGTGCAGCGCTTTCCGCGGTAATCGCACAGGGGCTGCATCCGGTGCATCTGGAAGAGCAAACAGCCGGAACTGTCCGGCGCGAGGCGCCGGTCGCCGGAAAAAATGGCGGCCGCGTCACCGGTCGTGTGAAACGCGCCCATGTGGAAGTGTTTACCCGTGAATTATCCAATCTGCTGGCCGGCGGCGTTCCGCTGGCCCGCGCGCTGCAACTGCTTTGCCGCGAAACCAAGGACCCCGCGGCGCGCCAACTGTGGGGTGAAATTCACGATGACGTGGTAGGCGGAACGGCGCTGGCGGATGCACTGGCCGCCCACCCCAAAGTCTTCTCGGTGGTTTATGTCGCGATGGTGCGTGCCGGCGAGGCCGGAGGATTTCTGGAACTGGTGCTGGCGCAAATCGCCGATTTCCGCGCCCGCGAACGGGACCTCACGGGCCGGGTTAAAGCCGCGATGGTATACCCCTGCGTGCTGGTTGTATTGGCGATCGGCGTGGTGTCCTTCCTGCTGGCGTTTTTCATTCCC
>JAKBBN010000138.1 GCA_021808485.1 Planctomycetota bacterium
TCACCGTGGGTGGCAATGAAGGGCCGGGTGGTCCGGCGGCAGGGTGGAGTCCTGCCGACATGGCCCTTTCCCGCACCACGTGGCTCAGGCTATGGCCTGCGGATTAAAACTAAAACAGCAGGGAATTACAGTTCGGAGACATGGTTATACGGGGATCGGGGGATTTTACGGGGTTGCCGCGGGCGACCGCCAAAGATAGTATGATGAGCAGTCAATAAATGAATGAGGTTCTGGCTTTCTTGGCGTTACCGCGGGATTCGGATGGGGACCTAAATGATTGGAGGCGACTACCGCCATGGAGAATGACGGTTCCTGCACTTGTCGAGCGGCGGCGGTTTTATGCGCGGCGCTATTTTACGCTGCTTTCCGGATGCCTGGCCTCCGTTGCCCATGGGGCGCAGGACGGTTATGAAAAGGCGTCGGGCTTGTCGCTTAAGCAAATACTGCATCTCTGGTCGGCAGCCTGGGGAGCGACTTGGACTCCGTCGGGAGAAAATAATCTCTCGTTTTACGCGAACGTAACGGACAATAGTTCATCAAGAACGATTAACGGCATGCCCCCCGGGAAAGGTATCACCCTTGGCGGGATCTGGAAATTTTAAGAGGATTGAAAATATGCGATCGGGCGTTGCCGCAAATACATCGGCGATATTTCTTTTTTGCGTTCTCTTCGCAGCCCTCACTGCGAATGGCATCTCGGCGGGTACGGTTTCGGCCCGGGGCACGGCCGGACCTGTTCCGGTGCCATTGGACGTCCTGTTGCAGTTCTGGAAACGAGGGGGCGAATATTATCTTTATCCCGGGAACCTGCATCCAAAATCATTTGACGCCGCCCTCTGGGCCAAATTCCGCTCAATGCGCACTGCGCTACAGGCTGTCAGGCGAAGGAAGCGATTCTGTATGGTGCAGTTGCTGGGCCCTGGGATGATCAATTACACGGCTTCCGATGGCAAGGACTATTTTGTCGCTTTTATTTGACCCACGTGGGAAAGGGGCGCTGCTGCTTTCGCGGGAAGCTCCGTCGCTGTTCGGCTTTTTATTTTCCCTTAACGCCAAGCACACCCGGCCAATCTTGGCGATGGGCAACGGACGTAAGCCAGCTCCGCGCATCTTTGGAATTCTGCTCTGGCACAGCTGGTACCGCGTGGTATCACGGTATTGCCAGCGATTCTCCTATGATGGTCACACGAATACCATAAGGATTCAGACGAGTCACAAAGGCGTAACGACCCGTTGGCGATTCGTTTTCAGCGTCGGGAATAAAAAGGTAGGATCGCGCCTTGAAGTATCTCCCAGCGAGATAGATTGCTGGCGGGATTCGCGGGGCGTGGTTTCCTCCGAGGATCTACGGCTTGCCGCCGGGGGGATTTTCCCTGCAATGCCAAACCGCCTGGCCAAAAAGCTGTCATCGCGTATCGCGGGCATTAATATCCGTGCGGTCACGCGAGCCCAGGCGTGGACGATTTTCCTGGAAGATTTAAAGCTTAAGGGCAAGATGTCGGCGCGGGCCGCGGCGGCTCGGCTGCGTTTTCTTAAATGGGCGGTCGGCCGAAAGGAGGCGGGCAAGTTGGATGGCTGGGTTGATAAAGGGATTGCACCGTTTTCGCCCGCCGGGAAAAAAATCGCTGGAGGCGCCAAATGATGAGCCGATCGCAGAATGTATTACCATGGCCGGCAAAACGGGCCGCCCGCTGCCGCTGCCACGGCTGGATGTGTGCCATGCCGGTCGCGATCCTTGTGCTGCTGGGCTGTTTTCAGTCCGCGATTGGCCGTACCCCGGCTTCGCGGCGGGCGCCGGCGATGGTACCGATGCCGCGGATTATTCGACTGGTTGAGGGCACACCCTATTATTTCAACCTGATGAGGTCGCGTTTGAAGAGTCAGCGGGATGCCGGCAGCCCAGATTTTATATGTTCCACGTTTGTGGTAGAACGAATTGACAAACCATCGCGACATGCAAAAGCGGATGGCATCCATGATGCCGTGATTCGCAAGGCAGCTGCGCAATACGCTGATGGATCAAGAGTCGCCCAGTTCGCTGGTTCTCGGCTCCGCCTTTGGGCGGCTTGTGCCACCGGCGATTCAAGATTCATCGCGTTTTATGACCGGAACGTCGTATCCACCGTTCTGGTCGCAACTCGAACCGCCGACGGCAAGCCACCCTTCGGGAGGGATTTGCCGGTTTGGCTGCCGAATCGAACGAAGCACTGGATTCACGAATGGCTCAATCTTCCGCACCTGGGGAGGTTATTGCATTCTTCCCCCGGCGCGGAAGGCATTCTGTCGCCGCGATTCTGGGATACCGCCGTTGTGTCAATGCATCCATGCCGGATTAAGCTCATATGGCCAAAAGCCAGTCTGCGGTTGCGTTTCGGCCACTGGCGGCGCGGCCAATCAATTCCCTGGCTGGTGGGTGACCGTATCCGAATGGTTCATACATTGCACCATTTAAAGATCGTCACAACGATCGATTTCCGCAGCGGCCGATATGCCGCCACGTTGCCGATTCACCTGACCGTCAACGGCCTGAAGAAGCTGGGGTTCAAGGTGGTGTACCTGAAGGCGAATACGCCCGCTCCGGCGATAAATCCGCTGACGCCCGCGGAGGTGGCGAAGATAAAAATCATGCGGCGGCGCTTTGAGAAATGGGCGGGCGTATGGAATTGGCTTCACCCCGGCAAGCACCCCCATTAAGGGTGATGCAGGCAATCCTGCCTGTGATATAATCACGACTACAAAACGAGGCATAATTGTATCGTGCGGTCCTAGCTGGTATTTAACGATGCAACCAACCACTTCCCGTAGATATTCACCCGGTGCGGGTTTCCGGCCTTTGCTGCTGGTGCTTTCGGCCTGTGCCCTGACCCAATTGGCGGTCTCCGCAGTTATAGATTACGCCAAGCCTGCCCCGGAGGTCAGCATCGCGTACCGGTATTTTGATCTGGCCGCGGCATATGTGCTGGCCACGCTGTATGTGGCGGGCGGCATTTTTTCGCTATGGCCCAGCTGTGCCTCAAGCCCCTCTGGAGCGGCAGAGCCACGGCGGTTTGCGGGGGGAATTTGGCGGGCTGCGTCGGCGGCGATGGCCTTGGCGACAGGCCTGGGAATCGCGGCCGCGATCCAATTTTACTCGTGGCGCAGGCTGGACGAGCTGGTTTGGACACCCAATTGGCTGACGATGCCGTTTATCGTGGTATTTTTCCTGTGGCTGCGGAACAAACGCATAGACCCTGGGAAAAGGTCGCCCGTGGATCATGGAGGCGGATAAGAATCGTTGGGAACCGGAATTGGCCCGTCATATTAACCATTGAATATTGGATTTTCTTGCCCGGTCCAGTTCCAAGGCGGATGGCGGTGGCGTAACGCGGAATCGTGTTGGCGCGGGGGGTAGGCTGCCGGTCTGGAAGACCGCCGAAACGAATCGGCAGTTTGCGGATTGTGGCGTAACACAGATAGAATTCCATTAATTCAACCGTCTGCGGAGTAACTTTTGCGGAGAAGCTGATGCCCTCGCCAACGTTTTGCAATGATCACGACCGGCGGTGGTGGTCGTCCTTTATTGCCGGTTCAGTTGCGGTATTTGCAGCGGGTTGCGCTGTCGCCCTCATGTGGGCGTTTGGTTCCCCCTTGCCTGTAGCCGAATTAATCCATGTCGCCCACCCGCACCACCAAGGCGCTCTGGCCATATCTTGCTCGTACCATTCTCCTGACGCGTCCGTCGGCATGATAATCGGCATGGCGATCCGCCTTTTAGCCGTGCTGAGCGCGGCGGCGGGTGTCATGGCTCTGCTGTTCGTGCGCAGCTACATTGCGGCGCGGCGAAAAGCCGGTAGCGCCTCCCGTTCTCCTGCAATCAGTGCGCTGTCGCTCCTTGCATGGGCCGGAGTCTCCGCGTTGGCGGCGTGTACTGGGCTCATTTTCTTATTTGCCTTTCGCCGTCCCTTGACCTTTACGCCCGGGGTAATCATCGCGGGCCACCTGCCTCTGTTTTTTTCGCCGGTTTGGCCCATAGGGGCCGGCTTGGCGACCGGTATTTTTGCGGTCGGCTGCGTGGCATTGCCGTGCCCGAAGAACTCCGTGCTTATTTCACAGGAAATAACCGAGGGGCAAGAGCTGATCAAGGCCGCGCCACAGCACCATCGGGTGATGCGCTGGTTAAACCCAGGCGGCGCCCTGGCCAGCCTTTTCCTGGTGGCGCTGTCCACGCTGCTGCTCAGCGGCACTGAACCGGATTGGATCAGAGATGTGGCAGGCAGC
>JAKBBN010000139.1 GCA_021808485.1 Planctomycetota bacterium
CCTACTACTTCTACCGCTTCCGCAACGATGGCACCTGGCAGGCGCTTCATGATGCCCTCAGGGAAAAGGTTCGCGTGGCCGCCGGCAAAGAAGCGACGCCCTCCGCCGCCGTGATTGCCGCTGGTTGGCAAGCCATTCCTGGAGCAATCGATCGTACGCGGCCCGGCTCTCCGGCGAGTTGAATGAGCCGAGGTAATAGTCTCTGCCGGCGAGCGTAACCATTGCTTGGCCAGATGATCGGTGCAAACGATACGATGGAAGTTTGCGTGCGAGACGGGGCATAGCGAACTCCTTTCAGTCGCGCCAAAACGGTACAAAACGGTAATTACCGTCTTGGCAAGGCCTCATGAGCCGCATTCCCCGACACAGGGAAGTTCGCTAAGTACAGCGATCAGCAACACTTACATTATATGCGCCCGGCAGGACTCGAACCTGCAACCTCGTGGTTCGAAGCCACGCGCTCTATCCAATTGCGCTACGGGCGCGACGATTAACTTCCGATATGGTAATGCGTCCGGCAGACCGGCTCAAGTGTGTGGTTGAATGGCGTCGGCACATTTCACCCGCATGGTGTGATGGCGGCGATATGGCGAAGTTCACAGGTCTTGAATCTGAACAGGCCGCGGCTTGAATCGGTCCGACTGTCCGAAGAATTCCGCCGGGTTATTGTGAAATACTTTAAGCAGCAATTCCCGCGGGTGGCCGCGAAGTTTCGCCTCCAGCATGGTGCGGTGTGTGTTAAGGGGTTCGCTGACGCCCCAGTCCGCGGCGGCATTGACCACCAGTCGTTCCGGGCCGCAGGTTTCAATCATGTCCACGGCCCGCTGTGGAGTCGCCTTGCTGACAGGGTAAATGGTCATGCCGGCCCAATAGCCGCGGTCCTTCACCAGACGGATCGTGTGTTCCTCCACATGGTCAATGAGTATGCGCGCAGGATCAATGGCAGAGCCGAATCCTTTAAGCATGTCCAAGATCATGCGGGTGCCCTTGAGTTTGTCCTCCAGGTGGGGTGTGTGAATAAGAATAAGGGCGTGGCGGGGACGGTTTGGCCCGTGCGGACGGCGGGCGGCCCAGTCAATGGCCAGTTGCACGTGCTGCTCAAATACTTTTGCTTCATTGGCGGTATTTTTATTTAAGCCGATTTCGCCGATTCCCAGAACGGTGGGCCGGTCAAGAAAATCGGGAATCTGGGCAAGCACTTCGCGGGCCTTGCCCAAATCCTGGGCTTCCTTGGGATTCAGGCAAATCCAGCAATAGTGATCAATACCGACCTGCGCGGCTCGCCGGGGTTCAAATTCGGTTAGATGCCGGAAGTAATCATGAAAGCCGGCAGGTGAGCGGTCAAATCCGGCCCAGAAGGCCGGCTCGCTTACCGCAACTACGCCGGAAAGAGCGAGGGCTTCATAATCAGCCATTGTGCGGGAAACCATATGAATGTGCGGGTCAATAAGCAACATAATTCATCCTGTGGAAACCGGGTAACAATCGGGCAAGGATCGGCCGGATCAGGGCAGGGAATACAACTCCAGAATATCTTTGGCCTTGTGGGTGGAATTGGAAGCAAGCACCGCGAGGCTCTTTTGAATAAACTGCAGGCGGGCATCGACAAGGGCCGTGGCAGCGGATCCATCCGGGGCACTTTGGGCGGCTGGGGCACGGTAAACGCGGTCTAGCGTGGCCGCGATATGCAGCAAATCAGCCCGAACTTCCAGAAAATAGCGATCCAGAATGTCGGCCGCGTTCAGGGGCCAAGGGGGTAAATCAAGGGGCATGGCAAACCTCCGGTAGTGATGCGACAGGGCTGCACGGACAATTGCGTTCGCGGAGCGTGCCGATCTTCATTTATGATAGTGAATATTGTGGAAACTTCCCAACTTTTTTGCAATTCACAATGCAACGCAGGATAATTCAGGCGTCATGGTTAACTGGTTAAACGACTCCGGGCCGCTTTCGCTGGCAGCTGCATTAATACAGGTTCATGCACTGTATGATGGGTTGGATGCGGAAATTGATTTTCACAAGCCGCGATGTGTGGCCAGCGGGCGTTGCTGCAATTTTGAAGAGTACGGCCACCGCCTGTATGCCACGCGGCTTGAACTGGAGTATTTTCGGCATGCGGAACTAGCCGCTCCAGCCGACGGGCCAGCGGCCGATGCCAATGCGGCGGATGGTACAGGTGCTTTATTTCCGCTGCCGCTGTATGCGGAAGACGGCCAAGTAGTTCCGGGTTGTCCGTGGCAAGTGGCCGGACTGTGCACGGCACGGCGCGGCCGGCCGCTGGGATGCCGAATTTATTTTTGCGATCCGACCAGCACACCGTGGCAAAACAATGCCTATGAACGCTATCATCGGTTGCTGAAGATATTGCATGACCGGGCCGGACTGCCTTATGCATATATGGAATGGCGGGCCGGCTTGGCCACGCTACTGGAAGGCCCGGCTCAGGAGAATAAATGAACACATCGCGGCTGAATCAATTGCTGGCCATGCTAGCGACGGAACCGAATGACAGTTTTGTACGCTACGGCGTGGCGATGGAATATGCCCGGGCGAACCGGCATGAAGACGCCTTAAAGGAATTTGAGACACTTGTGCAGCGTGATCCGAAGTATGTCGCCGGATATTTTATGGCGGGACGTTCCTGCGAAGCCCTTGGCCGCGGCGACGACGCGCGGCGGCAATACGAACGCGGCATTCACATGGCCCGGCTGACGGGCGACGAACACGCGGCAGCGGAAATGAGCGAGGCGATGGCGGCACTCCCCCCGGTCTGACTGCGGACTGCATCCAAAAAAATATAATCCCGGGAGTTTCAAGATGACAGAGCGATTTAAGCTCGCATTTTCCACCAACGCCTTCAGCCGCCATTCGCTGGAATCCGCGATCAATTGCATTGCGGCGTGCGGATACGCGGGCGTGGAGATTCTGGCGGATAAACCGCATCTTTATCCGGATCGGTTTTCACCCCGCCGCGCGGCAAAGATACAAGCGGTGCTTTCGCGCAAGGGGCTGGCGATCAGCAATATCAACGCGAATTGTACCTTCGGCTATTGGAAAGATGCGCCGCCGGAGCCATTTTTTGAACCGTCGCTTATATCCCCGGTGCGGCAATACCGGGCGGTGCGGGCGGAAATGATCGCCAATACATTGCGGTACGCCCATGCGCTGGGGGCGGCCAATATCAGCATCACCAGCGGCAAAGCCTTGCCGACGGTGCCGCCGGACAAAGCGCGGCGGCAATTAAAGGAATCACTGAAACCGCTGCTGGACCTGGCGCATAAATTGAATGTGCGCATCGGGATCGAATCTGAACCGGGTCTGTTGATTGAATGGGCCGCCGAATTGGCGGAACTTATCTCGGTCATGGGCAGTCCGCTGCTGGGGGCAAACCTGGACATCGGCCACAGCGTGGTGATTGGTGAGCCGCTGGGGCACACACTGCGGTTACTGCGCGGCCGGATATGGAACTGTCACATTGAGGATCTTGTGGGTCGCAAGCATTACCACCTTATTCCGGGCCGGGGAAATCTGAATTGGGCAGGGCTTAAACGGCAGTTGGCGGTGACCCGATACCCGCATTTTCTTACGGTGGAGTTGTATACCTGCCCGGACAAGCCGCGGCAGGCGGCGAAGGAAAGCATGGCATTCTTAAAACCAATATTCAGCGCCCAGCAGGCAGTCACGCCAACCAAGCCGGAGCCGGCTTAACCGCGCACCGGGATGGCGGGGTGGGAAAACCCAGGGGCGGGTTAATTTTTACGGCGGCTGTTTTTGGCGGAACGGCGTCCATTTTTTTTGCCGTTAAGCGTCACAGCGGGTAACTCCGGCTGTTGAATAATTTCATGGCGGACCTGCGGGATCGGACCATAGCGCGTCCCTTCGGGTGAAAGCTGGCGATTGGCGGCCAAACCGGCAAAACCGGAACCTGCCGGTGTCCAGCAGCGGCCGCGCTCCGATTCAAGAATGATCTCACAGGCTTCCAGCGGGCTGTCGGTCAGGCGGAAGATATTCATATCTTCCGGGCTGATGGTTTTATGGTCGATAGCCATGGTATTTTTCAGCCAGTCCACCAGGCCGGACCAGAACTGAACGCCGACGAGCACAACGGGGCGAGGGTCTATTTTCATGGTTTGAATAAGGGTGAGAATTTCAAAGCATTCATCCATCGTTCCAAAACCGCCGGGGAAGCAGACAATGGCATGGGCATATTTGACAAACATGGTTTTACGGACAAAAAAGTAATGGTGATTC
>JAKBBN010000061.1 GCA_021808485.1 Planctomycetota bacterium
TCGATCTTGCCGTTGCTTTGGGGGTAAAAAGGGCTGGTACGCACATGGGTCATGCCGCACAGGCGAATGAACTGCTTGAAGTCCTTGGCGATAAATTGCGGACCATTGTCGGAGATGAGTCCCGGTTGTGTGGGCACCAAAGAGGCCGCTCACAATCCTTGCCATGGCATGGGAAAGGGCGGTGACGATTGTGATCTTTCAGTCCGGCGTGATCCACGTTGTGCGCCCGAGTGACCGATTGTTCCGCCGGCGTTTGGGAGGTGTCAGTGTTTATCGCGATGGTGTGGACGCCACATTACATATCGCCGAGGGCGACGGCCGGTTTACAACCGTCGACCGGCAATTTTGTCGGCATCGTCCCCAGATCCGCGCCGGAATACATTTCTGTGTTGGAACAAGCCCGTCGTGATTTCAGGGTTGTAGTCGAACATATGGAAATCCGGGTCGGGCTGTAAAAAAAACAACTACCTCAGACGCAATTCCATCCGCGCCAAGTGGGTATCGCGGCGGCGCAGAGCATCGAACTGGTCGATCCGCACCGCACCCCTGGGAAATCGGGCAATGACATCCAATTCGCCGCCCAGGGCTGCGACGAAGCACCGAAGCGTTGACATCTGCATGTCCGACGGGCCTTCCAGCTTGGAAAGGCTCGGTTGCTTGATGCCCAAGTCGGCCGCAACCTGACGCTGGCTCTTGCCGGCCAGCTTTCGCAGTTCGCTCAACAGGGGCTCGCCGAGCATTTCCGTGGCTCGCTCACCGCACGTGCCCGCGTCCGCTTGCTCGTCGTCCGGTTCACAAGACCGTCCAATGTCTTAGCCATATCAGTTACTTTTCGTTTTACTGCGGGCCTTGATTCCCGCCAAGTGTGCGTCGTACAGCGCGTCGGCCCTTGCGATAGGCTGCTTGTCGAAGCGTTTCTGGCCCACCCCGGATTTATCGCCGCGTCGCCGGTTCAAGCAATCCGGCTCAACGCGGCGAAAGGATGAATTTTGCGGGCCGCATATTTAACGCTATAGAGCGCCGCAATCAAGGAGTTGCGACATGCTCGCCGGAAATTACCGCGAGGGATAGCGCTGTGACCGCATTCTCAAATCGGCGAAAGGATCGCAAGTTATGCGAGCGTACCGTCACGATATTCAGTCTCTTGGCAAATTCAGCTTGATGAATTGTCGGCTTGTAGCCATCGGCCATGTTCTCTGAAAGCCAACGTTTCGCATCACGCGGGCTTTTCTCCGGATCACCGGGAATGGAAATAATCTGTCCGCGGCGATTGGGCGACCAGGCGCCGTCTTTAAGTAGCGCGTCCGCGTCTGGGATAAACCACGATTCAATTTCCTGCATGGCAAAAACGACCGCGACGGAAAATATCTTTCCAGCTCCGCAGCTTTTCGCCAATTCAACCAGTCGGCGGGCTTGTTCGACCGGGCATTGGTTTTCTAACCGGTCCCCATCCAGAACCAATAGCACTGCGGCGGCACCGCTTTTTACGGCTGTACCCAGCAGACGAATCCACTCCTTCCCTTCTTGTTTCAGCAGCTTGTGGTGGTGGCCGACCCGCCAGGCCTCATGTGGTATGTTCACGGGGCTGGATACAGGGCTGCCTGCGGCAATATCCTTTAGTACCCCCTTCGCGAGAATTGGCACGGCCTTTTCATCGCCATGCCCTTCCACAAACGCAACGATTTTCGGAATCGGCGGCACGTTACACTCCGGAATCCGGCAGCGAACCGTGCGCAAGTTCCGGCTGCATTACGGTGAGTAATTCCGAGGGGCTGAGCATATTTTCCTTTATTGCACTGAGCTGTCCGGCTTCCAATGGGCCAATTTTGGTTCCCTTATCCGAAATTTCCACAACTCTGATTGAATCCGCGCTGAATGTATCAAGTAACTGCGGGCTGTGCGTGGTAAGAATAAACTGCGTGCCGAGTTTTTCATTTGCGACTCGCATAACATCGCTCAGCATTTTCAATGCACCGGGGAAAATGCCGTTCTCCGGCTCCTCAAACATCACGACCTGTTTTGGCGGCTGCTGGTAGATCGCCAGCAGGTGTGCTAGGAATCGCCGGAACCCGCCCGACTGCCGCGACAGCGGCAGGGCGATCAACTGGCCGCCGAAACGATTGGAACTTGCTACGCGTTCAGGCCCGAAGGGAGCGGTCGTGATCGCCTCGACCGATGCCGACAGCCGCTTAATCGCCTCCTCAATTTCCCGCCACTTACCCAGCGAATGAATGTTCCCAAGTAAGCCGTCGATTGTCTCAAGATAATTGGATCCATCCCATCGAAGACCAAAGGTGCCTGCCTGCGATGTGGCAACATTCGGCTTTGCCATTACGTCCGCCGGGAAATCATAACTGCTTATCCCCCGCGTAAGGGAAAGGTAGGCGATATTGACCTGCGGAATCCCCGTAAGCCAGCCCAGCATAGCAGTGGGATTACACGCCGACTTCAGTGCCGGCTCGGTGATCCATTTGTCACCCATTCGCTCAAAAAGTATCTTATCGGCAAGCGATAAGGATTCGCGCTTTACGATCCCTGCGAAATTCGAGCTGCCGCGATTCGGCTCAACTTCCAGCAGATAGCGATAATCCCCCTCTATGCGATCTACATCAAAAACGATTTCCCAGGAGGTAATGAACTTGCCCAGCCCGACCGGGCCAGCGGTGTTCCAGCCGCCAAGACTGTTTATCAAAACGCTGAATGGGTCCGGCCCGGCGGCGGTCAGCGATGCCTGCAACCCGGCCAGGGCATGGCAAAAATTTGTTTTCCCAGTGCCGCTGCGACCAATGAGCACGGTCAACGGCGAAAGCTCAACCTCGGTGTCGAGCAGGCTCTTAAAGTTCTGGATTCGCAGTTTCTTGATCATAATACACCCGATTATCTTCCCGGGATTCTAACATAGCCCCCGCAAACCGGGGAAGCGCTCGATCGGTTTTTCGAACTGGCTGGCTTTGTAACCTGCTTGTGCGGCCGGATTATCGCTCATCGCCTGGCACGGATGCCCCCTGCGCGGGGGCGGCGGGGGACGCTTGGAACAACCGCGCAACTGCGCCGGCCACGTGCATTGCCCCCCTTCCGGAAGCAGGGTATTCCTTGTCACCAGAGCAGCATGAGGTGTCCCGATATTTACCGTAAAGGTGCTTAGCCTCATGATGCCCATAAGCCAACGGTTCGGGCGCAGTCGCCGGAGCGCCCGTTTGCGATAGCCCCGTTCGGCGGCGGCATCGCGGCCCAGGGTTTAATGCCCTTCCGCGGCTGGGGATGCAATCGCCTCTCCACGTAGGGGCTCAGATGCCGCGCTATGCAGCGGCCGGGGCGATCTTTAATACCCGTCCGGACGTTGCGACAACCTCCGTCGGATTCTCGGCACTATATCGGCTTCCACGCACTGGCTCCTTGCATAGATATGGCGATCGGACGGTTCCATCGGTCGGCAGCTTAGATTTTCATGGGATTTTGCAATGTTGTAATGATACCCTCACCCCATATCCCCCCAATGCGAATCAGTTCCGTTATTTTGTCGGCCGGGTTGCGGCGCGGCTCGGCTTCGTGCTCGCACCCGTGCCCTTGCCATTTTTTGCCGGGCCATTCTTGCATTTGCAGGTAACGGGCCCATGTCCGGGGAAATCGGCCGCCTCGGCTGGAGACGTCGGGGGATATGGAAGGCCCATAAACGGCCGTGGGGCCGGATTCGACCAGTGCACACTGACGATTTCCTCTTCATCATGGTACGGTTTGCCATGGCCTCCGGGAAGCGACGAAAAGTAATACAGCAGATAGCCGCTCTTTTTCAGGTTGGCGCAAAAATGCAACGGCTTCCCGTCGAATGGATTGCGGAGAAGGGCGGGAAGATACGCCGGGACCAGGTCGCCAAGCGACTGCGGATAGCAATGATGCGCGGCATGATATGCCGCCAGCGCAAGCGATGTTTCCGTGAGCGTTTTCTCCGCCTTTTCCATCGTTATGAACTTCAATTCCTGGCCGACGGCCGTCGCCATCGAAGTCCCGACGATCATTTTCGTCACGTGCCGCTCGGACATCCAGGGGGACAAATGGAACGTAACCCTGAATTTCGATCCAATTGCAATCTGCCCGGCTTGAGCCAACCGATAATCAGATAAGCCCGATGCCGTCGTCAAATCGTTGCAGATGCGATTCAATCGCTTCATTACCGCGTTGTAGTTAATTGGAATAAATGCGTCGATAAAATGGTTCTTTGCCCATGGGTAAAAACCGCCTTGTCGGGCCCATTTCTGCAACAATGCAAGGTGCATCATTCTATAGCCCACATCATAAACCGCCGCCGGAGATGGGGGCGATTGCCACCGTTGCATGCGATGCAAACACCATAGCGCCTGCGCCGCCGATAAGCGTTCGGACCGTGCCATGGATTGAATGACCTGCATGGCAACGGAGTCTGTCCGTATTCCGATAAGGCGGATATTGGGGAATGGCCCCTGATCAAAAAGAAGGCTCAGTTTATGCACCGCTTCAATGTCATTCCATGCGCCTTTGATATTTCCCGAGCCGGCACGCAATAACGCGCGGGACAGCATCGCATTGCCCACAATCTCCGTCGCCTGCGAAAAATCCACCCATAGCGCAGTGGATACCGGAAGTTCGCCCTCGCGTATAACCGGCACATACATCCGGGCGCAATTTGCCGCCCGCCGCACACGGCTTAGCGCAGCGCTTTGCGATTTCAGCCAGGCCGCAACGTGCGGAAATTCGTCGGCGGTCCACGGTTCGGTAAGCACGGCCGCCGGCAAGTGCCTGTTATGCCATTTGCGCCGTGAAGCGTATTGAAAATATGAAACAAACGGATTTTCAGGATTGCCGGGTTTTGCCCCCAGTTTCGCAACGATACGCCGAAGCTTTTGCGGAGAAAATGCCATGCCGGGAAGAATGAAATTTGTACCTGTTGGCGGGCTGCGACCGCGCAAATCCCCGGGGGTAAACATTTTCGCGCCGCATGCTTCATACACCAGAACGGCGGCGTTGTTGGCGGGGGTTACTCCGGCGCTGAGGTGGGCATTTAGCCATGCCAGATAATTGACGCCGCCACCGCGTGCCAAGGGTGTTGTTATGTATGTTGTCTGCCGGGATATGGTGATTTGTTTCAGGGCATCTGTCCGCCAAAGTCGCACCATGCCTTCCAGCAGCATCAGGGCCAGCAATGTGCCGATGATGATCACCACCCAATTCCGCACTCTTGTTTTCATGTCCTGTCCTTAATCCGGCCCATGTTGCGCATCGGTTGCGATACCGCTATTCCATTATGGTAAGCCTGTGTTCGGAATAGCCTGTTTAGTTTCAAGTGCCTCAATGCGCAAAAGCATCTCGGTTAGCTGTCCGAACGGCTTTAGGAATCGTCATCATGCTATGGCGTGCGGTACTCCCTTTCAACTTGGCGCAAAACAGGCGGTGCGTTTATGGCGCGGATCCATCGCATGACTGCGGCAGCGGCACAGGCCATTTCCGCTTTGCAAGTTTGTATCCAGCCTGATCTTGGCCAGGCGCCATGGCCGCATGGCCGCTTGCCTAAGCTCGTCGCGGGCAGACCGCATCTGCCGGTGTGCCCGGGCGATAGGGCGCTTTGCTTGATTTATCATATGGCGATCCATCAGGCGGGCCGCAATGCAAGCGGGCTGGCGCCGCCATACTCCGTAAAAAATCAAGGCGTTTGGTATTACTTTAACGCCTGCCAACGTGTGCCGAATCCCACCAGTCCGCCCGTTGGTTATAAAGCTTATTCCCGTTGCGGGGGTGTCCGCTGCCGGAGGGCTTATTTAAGAAAACATTTGGTGATTTGCCGCAAAAGTTGATAAATGTGTTGGTTTTTATCGGTCTATGGTTGACACTGTGCGATCTTAGCTTAGTATCAATATAAACGAAACTAGAATTCGCAAGTAGAATTCGCGTCGTTTGATTTAAAGGGAGAGCCGCTGGTTCGAAGTCAAGGCGGACTGAGAAGACCATGAGTGATCGCGAAAAATTTGCCACCGACGAATTGGCCATTGTGCTGAGTCATTTTGATATCGGGGTGATTGATACAATCAAGGAATTTCCCCGCGGTTCGCGGAAAGCCCCGAAACTGCTGATCCGATCCGATCGCGGAGAATATCTGCTGAAGCGCCGCGCCCGTGGAAAAGATGACCCGTTTAAGGTTGCATTCTGCCACGCCCTGCAACTTTTTTTAGCCGAAAAACAATTTCCCCTGCCGCATCTGATCGGGACCCGCAAAGAAAACAATTCCATGCTGCAAACGCTGGGATGTATTTACGAACTTTTCGAATTTATCCGCGGCAACAGTTATGACAATTCGCCGGAAGCCACACATGATTCCGGCCGTATTCTGGCGCTTTATCATAAGTTGCTGCGGGATCACACATCGGAATATGAACCGCCGACGGGCAGTTATCACAACTCCCGTCACATCGGCAGCAGCCTGGATCAGATTCCCACGACATTTTCACGGGCTTCCCGTCCGCCCACGCAGTCTTCGCAAATTACCGAAATTCTGGAAATTCTGCGGACGGCCTATGTGGCGGCCGCGGCGCGTGTCAACCGCATGGGCCTGCAGGACTGGCCATTGCAGGTGGTGCATTGCGATTGGCATCCGGGGAATATGCTGTTCCGCAATCAGCGGGTGGTGGCGGTGATTGATTATGATTCGGCACGGTTGCAGCAGCGCATTATTGATTTGGCCAACGGCGCTCTGCAGTTTTCCATTATCGGCGGCGGAGATGACCCCGGTACCTGGCCGGACCATGTGGATGAGGTTCGTTTTGAACGCTTTGTTCGTGGTTACGATTCCGTGGACATGATCAGCACGGCGGAAATGCAGGCGATCCCATGGCTTATGGTGGAAGCAATGGTGGCGGAGAGCGCCTTTCACATTGCCGCCACCGGGTCCTTCGGCAGGATTGAGGGATTCGGCTTTTTGAAGATGATTGATCGTAAAGTTAAATGGGTGACGGAGCATGCGGATCGTCTTATAAAATTGGCCTCCGGGTGAAAAAAAGTCGCTATTTTTTGTCTACGGAAGCGATGGATAAAACCGTAAGGACAATTCGAGTGATCGCAAATGCGAATAACTTTTTCCGCCGACTCGGCTGCGAACTGGCATTGAACCGGTTATACGATTATCATGACTTGCAGAGGGAGAGTGATAATCTGAGGTTTTTCAATGTCTGCCAGCGAGTTTGGCTTTTCTGCTCATTCGGAACGTCAGGACCACTCGTGATAGGAATTGATTAAAGTTGGACTCGGCGTGAAGCCTTGCGTTACCCAACTATTTGCAGGAGAGTTTTATGAATATTCTGGTTCCTCAAACAAATCTTCGCGGCGACTATGTTCAGATTTGTGAACGGCTGCGACAGGTGCGCGTGCAGGTATGCGGTCGGCGCGGACAGTCCCGATTCGCATTTTTGCTGGGCCTTTCACCATCCACGTACAACTATTACGAAAAGAAACGGATTCCGCCGGTTGAGGTTCTGGACCTGGCCTCCAAAATAACCGGTGCGCCGCTTATGTGGTTTATCCGTGGTGAGCCGGAATCCTTCCAGATTACGTCGCTGACCTATATCGTCGGGGAATTGCCGGAACGGGCCCAAAAGCAGAATTCCGCGGAAAACGCCTGAAGCATCGCGCCGTTCCGCCTTGAATGGCCGCAAATCGTTGGGCACGCCGCTATGCAGGCGTGCCCATTAACCTGCAACATTGTTAACAATTAAGCCTGCCTTGTTCTCACCGCGCCGGCAGCCGGTTGTCGCAGGCAGGCAATTCGGGCTTCGCGCGCCGGCGCAGCTTTTCCTTCACCTGTTTTTCCCGTAAAATTCCGGTCTGGTCCGGCATGCGCGCGTGCCAATGCCGGCAATCGGGGTGTCAATCCGGCGGAGTATTTGGAGCAGCTATGGAACAAACATTGATCATTCTTAAACCGGATGCGGTTCAGCGCGGCCTTATCGGCAGCATTCTTCAACGGCTGGAAGCCAAGGGACTCCAGATTGTCGCCATGAAGCTAAGCCGCATCAGCCCGGCCCTGGCCGCGGAGCATTATGCGATGCACCAAAGCAAGCCGTTTTACAATTCACTGGTGAAATTCATGACCAGCGGCCCGGTGGTGCTGCTGGTGCTGCGCGGCAACAACGCCATTGATGTGTCGCGCAAGCTGATGGGGGCGACATTTGGTTTCAAGGCCGAACCGGGCACCATACGCGGTGATTTCGGCCTGTCCAGCAGTTTTAACCTTATTCACGGCAGTGATTCTCCGGCGGCGGCCGCCGCGGAAATCGCCCGTTTTTTCACCCCGGCGGAAATTCAGGATTATACTCCGGCTTCCGCGGCGTGGGTGTATGATATGTCCGGCGGCACGCCGCAGTAGACCGCCGCAGTGCCCGCCCCTGCTATCCGGAGATTTGCCCATGCTGGTGAAAAAGCAATCGGAAATTCCCTCCACGCCCGTCGCGATGGCCGGCGCATTGAAGGTGCACATGCGTATGCTGCTGGGACCGGCGGACGACTGTCCGAACTTCGCCATGCGGAAATTTACGGTATCTCCGGGCGGTCATACTCCGCACCACCAGCATGATTATGAACATGAAGTACTGGTGCTTTCCGGGCAGGGCACGGCCGTGGGGCCGGGCGGCGAAACGCCGCTGAAGCCGGGTGATGTGGTCTACGTGCCGGCCAATGAAATGCATCAGTTTCAGAACCGCTCCGATACGGATTTTGAATTTATCTGTCTTGTGCCGGCAAGCGTTCACAAGCCGGTGGATTGCGCACGCTGAACGGAGTGGAAATTTTCCGCGGGGGCCGGTGCAGATATGAACACGCCGATACCGCAAAGGCCGTTGTCCGATCCGGACGCGGACAGTGGAGATGGCGCGGTCATTGAAGTGGCCGGCAGTTCCCTGACGCTGTTTACCGAGGCGCCGCGTCTGTTTGCCGCCATGCTCGCGGACATTGCCGCGGCGCAGCGGGTGGTGTGGCTGGAAACATACATTTTCGCCAATGATCAAAGCGGGGCCGCCGTCGCCGAGGCATTAATGCGCCGGGCGCGGGACGGGCTGGATGTTCGCGTGTTGTATGATGCGGTAGGCAGCCAGAAAACCGGGGTGGAATTTTTCGACCGGATGCGGGCCGCCGGCGTAAAAGTGCACGCCTATCACAGCTTTTGGGAGGCGCTGCGGCATCTTTCATTTTTCACGATTCTTAACCGGCGCGATCACCGCAAACTGCTGGTGGTGGATGACCGGTGTGCCTACTTCGGCGGCATGAATATTGTGGACCACGGCCGGGATTTGCGTTACCTGAACGTGGATGAGCGGCACGCGCCGACCACCGGCTGGCGGGACCTGCATGTGCGGCTGGCCGGGCCGCACCAGCCGCAGGTGGCCCAAAGTTTTGAGCGCTCCTGGCGGCATGCCAAGCGCGAGCGGCTGCGGCGGCGGCCCACGGGCTATCGCCGCGTGCGCCTGGGTGACGGCGAGGAATCCATTCATTTTTTTGACAGTGGTCCGGGCCTGAAATTCAGCCGCGGCACACGGGTTTACCGCCGCATCCTGCGCCGTGCGGACAAAAGCATCGTCATTGCCATGGCGTATTTCATTCCCGTCGGTCGTGTGATGGGGCAGCTTTTGTCCGCCCGCCGGCGCGGCGTGCGGCTGCATATTATCGTGCCGGCCAAAACAGACGTTGTGATCGCGCAGTTGGCCACGCGGCATCTGTACCAGAAACTGCTGCGATATGGCAGCCGTATATTTGAACGCAACAACCGGGTGATGCACACCAAACTGCTGATGGTGGACCGGCAATGGTCCGTGGTCGGATCCTCCAATATTGATCCACGCAGTCTATGGATCAATCTGGAATTCCTGGCGGTTATCCGTTCCAGGAAATTTGCCCGGGAGGTGTGGCGAATATGCCGGTATGAGCTGAGCCACTCCCGGCGGGTGACGCTGGAGCGGATGGCCGGCCGCAGCCGTACGGAACGCCTGGTGGATTTCCTGGCGTACAGTATACGCTGGTGGCTGTGAGCAAGCCGGGCATTGAAACAAAATATGCCGTATAATCTTTGCACCTGTTTCCGGGTATGGATCTTCGGCCACCGCTGCGGCGGCGGGGGCAATTTATAAAGATGGCGGCACATAGTGCGGAAAGGAAAGTGCTGTGAATAAAATTTCACGAACATGGTCCCTGATGTCCGAATGCTGGCAGATACTCAAGCAGGATAAGCGAATACTTTTGTTCCCGTTGATTTCAGGCATCTGCTGTCTGCTGCTGCTGGCATCCTTCGCTATTCCTCTGTATGCGACGGGGGCGTGGCATCCACCGGGGCGGCATTCAACCCCGGCGCAGCAGGTTGCGTACTACGCGGTCCTCTTTGTATTTTACGTGTGCAATTACTTTATCATCACGTTTTTTAACGCGGCGATTATCGGCTGGACGGCCCTGCGGTTGGGCGGCGGCCGACCGACATTGGCCCTCGGTTTGCGCATGGCGGCCGCCCGCCTGCATCTGATTATCGGTTGGGCGCTGGTATCGGCGACGGTGGGACTGATCATCCGGATTATTGAGGATCGATCAGACAAGATAGGATCGTTCGTTGCGGGGCTTATTGGAATGGCGTGGACCATCATCAGCTTTTTCGTTGTACCAGTCCTGGTGCTGGAAAACAAAGGGCCGATCAAGGCGCTGCAGGAATCAACGAGTTTGCTCAAGCGGACCTGGGGCGAGCAATTAACCAGCAGGTTCAGTTTTGGGCTGATCTTCTTCCTGCTGACGCTTCCGGCGGTGGCCGTGGTTGCACTGGCCTTTATGGCGGGAGGCGTCACTGTGGGCATCATCGCAATTGTGCCGGCCGTTATTTATGTGATCGTACTGTCGCTGGTTCAGTCGGCGTTGCAGGCGATTTTCCAGACGGTCCTTTATATGTATGCGCAGAGCGGGCAGATTCCTTCCGGCTTCGACCCGGATACGCTTAAAGGCGCCTGGTCCTGAAAAACGGTGCCGCCACATGCACCATCTTGGGCGTGCGGCGCCCCGGGTAAATCGCGTTTGCCCGTGGCCGCGTTGCATGCAAAAGACGACTTGCCGGTCGCGGCAAGCTTTTGGCGCGGGCACTTCCGGGTAGGTTTCCGCCCGGCCGGGGAAATCGGCGGCAAAAAAAGTTGCCGTTGATCCCGACGGATGTCAGGCTGCCTTACGCCGGGAAATGCGAGCGTTTCGTAAATCAGGTTTCCCCTGATACACTTTAAGTAATTGGTACCGGATTGGCCGACACCACAACCGGCTGGCGTGCAAGCAGCAAGGAACGCCATGATCGATTCCACCTATCCGTTCAATCGTCCGTATCGGCTCGCATGTCTTGTTGCGGTCTGCCTGGTGCTCGCTGTGCCGGGACCTCCGGCATGGGCTACAGCCACGGCCCCGCCGCCTGCACGGCCCGCCGCCAGGGTTGGGGCGTATTACTTCGACGGTTGGGCGTGGCCACGCGACCCGCATCTGCGCGGCTTGGTCAACCGTTCGGCGTTCGCCGGGCGAAAGCCTCTATCCGGCTGGCTGGATAACACGCCGCTGAGCATGCGCCGGCAACTTGCCTGGGCGCACCGGGACGGAATCTCCTTTTTCATTTTTGATTGGTATTACGGGCACGGCCGGCCGCTGCCGCTGAACCACGCGTTATATCTGTATCACCGCCTGCGCCAACATGCGGGCGTGCGGTACGCTTTGCTTTACGTGAACATCGGTCCATTTGCCATTCCACCAGCCAAGTGGCGGGCCGCCGTCCGGTTCTGGACCGTCCACTATTTCACGAATCCAAATTATCAGCGCATCAACGGCCGGCCGGTCCTGATGATTATTGACGTGAGCAATCGTTTCCTGAAACAATTCCATGGGTACCGTGGCGGGCTGGGGCGAACAGGAGGGGCTAATCAGGCCATTGCCGTGCTGCAGGCCGCTGCCCGGGCGCACGGCTTACCCGGCGTATTCGTGGTCGGGGGTGTTCTATGGGGCGGCGCTTATCCCCATCCCAAAGCCTTTCCAAATTTCTCATGGTTGCGCGGGCTGCATGTCAACGCTTTAAGCGAGTACAACTACCCCTATGGCGGCGGTGTTTTCAATGGTCCCCGCCCATACCGTTACCTGATGCATGTGGAACAGTGGGCATGGGGCAGGTTTGCCGCCGTCAGCCCGCGGCCGTATATACCGGTGGTCATGGATGGATGGGACCCGCGGCCGTGGAATGAACGAACCAACGGCAAACTGGGCTGGTACCGGCGCACGCCGGCTGAATTCGGCCGCTTCGTTCGCGGGGCGATCGTTTGGGCGGACAGACATCCCAAAATGCTTGTTTCACCACCGCCGCACCGGCCGGTGATTGTTATCGAGGCGTGGAACGAATTGGGCGAAGGCAGCTATATGCTACCCACCGTGGGTGATGGAAATCGTTACGGCCGGGCATTGGCGCATGCGCTGCAAATAGCCCGATGAGTTCACTTGGCAGTTTCGGCAAGAACCCGGATCAACCACATTGCCCACCGGCTTTCATATCATGCGGGCTGCTTGTCTTTACGTCGCGCCGTCGTTTTTGCGGCGTTTGATGCGGCTGTTTCCAAATGCCGGTGCATCGGCGATCGTGCTGATTCCGGCTGAAATTTTCGCATTTCGCCCGTCTTTTTTCGCCATTTGAATCCGTCGGCCGGTCCGGGTAAAATACAGCCGGTCAGTTTCCTGCCCAGCTGTGACCACTAACTTCTGATTTTTCCCAGCGCGGCTTGACGGCGCGAGTATCGTGGCCCGCCTGCGGCCCGCTGAATTATCCTGCGGCGGTTGATTATAGCTGCTGCGGTACCTTTTTTAGGAGTGTTGCCATTATGTCCAATTCCGCTCAATCAAGCTGTTGTGTGCAAAGCTCCACATTTTCCACCAGTCTGGGGATTTTACTGGTTCGCCTGGCTTTGGGAGCCGTCTTTATTTATTACGGCGGACAGCACCTTTTCGGTCTTTTCGGCGGGCATGGCCTGCATCAATTTTCCACCCAAATCAAAACGGATGGGTTTCCGATTCTTCCGCCCACGCTCTGGGCCGTGATTTCCGGCGGTTCGGAATTTTTCGGCGGCATCCTGCTCCTGGTCGGATTGATCTCCCGGCCGGTGGCCCTGATCATCATTATTGATCAGATATGCGCCTTGTGGGTGATGCGCCGCATGGGTTTCGGCGGGGTGGATTTTAATATCACACTCATCGCCATGCTGGCCCTGGTGCTGCTGGCGGGCGCCGGATCCTTGTCCGTCGATTCCTGCATGTTCCGTGCGGGGGCCGACGGAGCCCAGCCTCTGACCGCGGCCAAGCCGGCATCCTGAAGCGGGGGGCTTTCGGATGGATAGAGAGTGGCTGACCGAGGCGGGGGTACAAGGGGCGCAGGTTTTGCGCCCGCCCCCGCGTGGTTAATGCCCCGCTTTTCCGCCGGAAAACAGCGAGCCGTGCAGTTCAGGCCGTTAAGGTCGCCAAAAAAATGCCGCCTGCCCGCACGGCTATGCCTCGTCGGCAAGCAGCGTCGTTTCCGCCGCCGGACAGAAATGAATTGTGCCCGCATGGTCCCGCACGATCAGTCCGGCCAGGGGATCCACATCGGCAATCCGGCCCTGAATCTCCACGCCATTTCGCCGCACATGCACAGGCCGGCCCAGCATGGCCGATCGGGACTTCCAGTCCACGGCAACGGCGGCGGGTTGCGGTGGGGCGGTCAACAGATGCTCGAGTTCCAGCAGCAGCCGATCAATCACGCTCAACCGGTCAAACGTTTGCCCGCAGGCGGATTGCAGGGAGGTTGCGGTATCCCGCAATCCGGGTGGAAAATCCGCGGGCCGTTGTAGCACATTAAGCCCGATTCCAATGATAAAGCACCGGCCGCCTCCCGCGCTCCGCGGCGCTGTTTCAATTAATACCCCGGCCAGTTTCCGGCCTCCCAGCAGCAGATCATTGGGCCATTTGAGTTCCGGCGCCATGCCGGTAATCTTTTCCACCGCGCGGGCGCAGCTTACGCCCACCGCCAGGGTCAGCGTTTCCGCCATGATGGCGGATTCCGGCAGCAGCACGGACATAAGCACGGATTGCCCGGCATCGGCAGCCCATTGCCTGCCCCAGCGCCCGCGGCCGCGGGTTTGTGTGTCCGCCAGCACCACCAGCGGCCCGGTCTTCGCCGGCGGGTTTTGCGCCGCCTGTATGCACACATCGTTGGTGCTGCCGGTCTGCTGGAATACCAAAACATCGGCGCCCAGCCTGCGGTTTTGCGCCCGGCATATATTTTCCAGAATTCCCCGCCAGAAGGGCCGCCCGACGGCCGCAAGGCGGATATGCTGCGGGCTTAATTCCAGAATGCAGCCGCCGGTCGAAAGAACCTCAATGCCGCGCCGCACGCGGTCGGGGGGTAAATTTAATTCCTGGGCGAGCTGGCTTATCCCCACCGGCCCGCGGGTAAACAGCAAGGTGGCCAGTTGTACCGGCAGGTCGCCATGGGCGGAATATACTGGTGCAAAAGCACGGCTGTCCGGCAGCGAAAATGGATCCATCGGTTATTCGTGCTCCATTGCAAAATCCATGGATATATCCAGCCAGGGGGCGGAATGCGTCAGCGATCCTATGCTGATGCGGTCCACGCCGCTGCGCGCCGCATCGCCGATGGTCGACAGGGAAATGCCGCCGGACGCTTCCAACAGCGGTTTTGTACCGCTTGCGGCGTTGCGAATCCGCACGGCTTTTGCCATGTCCGCCGCACACATATTATCCAGCAGAATAATATCCGCACCGCCGGGCAGGGCCGCGGCAAGTTGTGCCAGCGTGTCCACTTCCAGCCAGACGGGGATACGCGGCGGAGTTTTCCGGCGCACGTGCATCGTCAGGTCGGCAAGTGTCCGGTCCGGTCCCAACTGCCTCGCCAGCGTCGCCAGGTGGTTGTCCTTCAGCATTACGCCGTCATACAGGCCCATGCGATGATTGGTTCCCCCGCCGCAGCGCACCGCATATTTTTCCAGCCGTCGCCAGCCGGGCGTGGTTTTGCGGGTATCGCAGACGGCCGGACGGGATTCCTCCGCGGGGCAGGCCTGCCTTACCGCGGCCACATAAGCATGCGTGAGTGTGGCGATGCCGGAAAGCCGGCCTAAAAAATTCAGCATGACACGTTCCGCGGCAAGAATCGCCTGTGCCGGGCCGGTCAATTCCGCGATTTTTGTACCGGCGTTTACTTCGCCGCCATCCGGGTAATGCAGGCGAACGCTTATGCCGGGGCCGTATTGTGCGGCAATTCTTTCCAGTAAAAACAGGCCGGCCGGCGTCCCCGCCTGACGCGCCACAATATGGGCGGTGGAATTTATATCCGCCGGAATTGCCATGCCGCTGGTGATATCGTTGTCTTCAAGTCCCATATCCTCCCGGATCGCCCACCGGATGATCTGATCCGCATCCGCCAGCAGTTCCGGTTCCGGCACGGGCGGTTGTTGCCCGTGGCCGGGGGCGGACTTCGCCGGTGCAATATCATTTGTTGAAATGGAGGGCTTATTCATAGGAATTCCAATGTCGGCACGGCGCCGCGGGGCGCTGTGGATTCCACAGGCCGATAATCCACCTGTTCTCAGGCCATCATAGCCTACGGCCGGGGAAAATAGGTAACTTCGTCTGCCGGGATCAAAAAGGCCCATAATATCGTCCGAAAGGCGCGTGAAAATGACCAATTGTGCGCACAACTTCAGGGCGTAAGGGCTTTATGCGAGCTTTTGGCTACCGACGCGATTTATCGGTCTGCCTGAAGGCCAACCGCGGCAGGATGCCGTGACACGGGGCGGTGATATGAAAACCGCTATTTTCAGACCAGTCAAAATAAGCCTTTTCAGCAATATGCCACTATCCGCCATCGCCGGCCCTATCTATATATTAGCTGGGTAGACAGGGCGGCACCGGTCGCCTTGGAAGTATTCCGGTTGGTTGCGGGGCCGGTTGTGTGCCGGCTTCTGCGGAGCCGGTAATGGCGATTGCCCGATTTTATTCGGGTTTGTAGTGCAGGTATGCGGAGATTAATCCATGCCAGTGTTTCAGTATGAAGCCTTGAATGCCGCGGGGCAATCCGTGAAATCGGAAATTGATGCGCAAAGTTCCGATGAAGCCATTTCCAAAATTCGCTCGCAGGGCTATTTTCCGATGAAGATCCGGGAAAAAGCCGCCAAAAAGGGCAAACCCGGCGCTGTGGGCACAGCACCGGCGGCCGTTACCGCGGCCACCGGCGCCAAGAAAAAGCCGGGTTCCATCAATATCAGCATCGGCGGCATATCCCTTAAGCTGCTGACACAGTTTACGCGGCAGCTTTCAACCCTGCAGGATGCCGGTCTGCCGATCTTGCGTTCGCTTAAAATTCTGCATCAGCAGCAGCGGCCCGGCATGATGCGCGACACCCTGGACAACGTGGCCGCGGATGTGGAAGGCGGCACCACGCTGTCCGAAGCGATGAGCCGCCATCCCAAGGTATTTGATAAACTCTACTGCAATATGGTGCAGGCGGGCGAAACGGGCGGCGTTTTGGATGTTATTCTTCAGCGCCTCGCGGATTTCATGGAGAAAGCCCAAAAGCTCAAAAGCCGTATCCGCGGCGCCATGATCTACCCCATTGTCGTCATGAGTGCGGCCGTGCTTATGGTGACGGGCATCATGTACTTTGTGATCCCGAGATTTCAGAAGCTGTTTGCTTCATTTAAGACCGGTTTGCCGGCGATCACGCTGTTTCTTATTCACACCTCCAACTGGATCGCCCATCAATGGGGCTGGCTGGAAATTATTGCCACGCCGTTTGTAATCTGGCTTTTGCTTAAAATTATCGGCAAGACAAAACCGGGTAGATATGCCCTGGACTTTCTAAAAATGCGTATTCCCGTCATGGGAAAAATTGTGTCCAAGGGCACCATCGCCCGTATGACCCGTACGCTGGGTACGCTGCTGTCGGCCGGCGTGCCCATCCTGGAGGCAATCAGCATCACGCGTGATACCTGCGGCAATATGGTTTTTCAAAAAGCCCTGCAGAAAGTGCATGATGCCATCCGCGAGGGTGAAGGCTTTGCCACGCCCCTGCGCAACGCCCGCGTTTGTGATGCCATTGTCGTTAACATGATTGACGTTGGTGAAGAAACCGGCGACCTGGACAAAATGTTGATGAAAATCGCCGATAATTATGATGAGGAAGTGGATGTGCTGGTCGGTTCGCTGGTCAGCCTGCTTGAACCAATCATGATCGTCGGCCTCGGCGGCGTGGTGGGAACCATTGTGGTCGCCGTGTTTCTGCCGTACATCAAGCTGCTTTCCACCATCGGCGGCGGCGGAGGCGGATAAAAATTACCCAGGCTGGAACGTTAAACCCGTTGGCGGATGAAGAAATGAGCGTTGTTATGATAAAAAGTACTGAATCTAGAAATCAGCCGGATTGGCCGCACGTTGCAAAACGGACCGTGATGGTGACCGGGTCCCCGCAGGCCGGCAAACGCGGGCTGGCGCCGCTGCACCGCGCTTTTACCCTTATTGAATTGCTGGTGGTTATTTCCATTATCGCCATTCTCATGGCCATTTTGCTGCCGGCTCTTTCCGGCGCCCTTAACTCCGGCTATTCCGCGGCGACTGAGGCGGAACTGGGGGCCATTAAATCGGCCTGTTTAAGCTACTATTCCGCCTTTAATGCCTATCCCGGGCCTTTCAGCGAATCGGATATTTCCCTGGGAAACGTCAAGGTGGGTGTCCAGCCCCTCACCGGCACGCAAAACCTGGTACTCGGCCTTATGGGCGCCGTTTATCCGACCGGTACGACGGTGCCGGCGGGGGTTTCCACCCTGACCTACACCGGCGCAACCACGGGTGTGGCCGGGGGGTATGTGGACCTTACTCCCGGCTCCGGCCCTATTGATTACAGCAATAATGGCGTGCAGAAAAGTGCCTATTACAACCCCTCCACCTCCAGTGGAGACCTGCAAACGGCTCCCCCGACCGCGGCATCGGTTACGCCCACCACGCTTCCTACTTTATATGACGATTTCCCCGCCGGTGTGCCAATTCTTTATTACCGCAAAGTTCCCGGTATGCCGGGCAGCACCGGGGTGCCCGTGGGGCTGGATTCCGGCACCGAGGCGGCGTTTTATCTGAATTGCAACAGCGCCTATACATCTCTTGCCAAGCCTTCCACCCTTACCACCAAAAATAATTCGCAGGCGTCGGAACAATATTCATCGTTTAATCCTTTGTCCCCCAACGGCTCGGCTGCCATGGCAATCAATGCCTTGGCGGCGGATGTGGTAAACCCCAATGAATTGCCCGCGGGCACTTCCGTTACCCAGTTCAACGCGACTGGCAATCCGGTGCAGGGCGGTTTTGTGCTGATCAGCGCGGGGGCGGATCATATTTATGGTCAGAATTTGTATGGCATAACCGCGGGAAATCAGGCCCCTTCATCGGATGATGTGGTGGTCTTCGGCGGACAGTAGCCAAAGGTTAATGAGCATGAATCTTGCTCAAGGAATAAGGAATAATGAATCGTAATGGGTCATGGGCAGGAAACGAGTAACGGTATGATGAATCGACAAACAATGACCAACCATCAGCGGATAACTCGCCCGGCCGGCGTGTTCGGTGATTCTGTTTTATCTTGCGGTGAAAATTGGTTGTCGTCGCCGTCGTCCTCCTCTGTGGCCTCTGTGGTTAAAAATCGTCGCGGCTTTACCCTTATTGAATTGCTGGTGGTGATTTCCATTATCGCCATTCTGCTTGCCATTCTTATTCCGGCTGTTATCACCGCGCAAAAGCAGGCCTATGTCAGTGCCACCATGGGCGATATGCGCACCATCAGTACCGGCCTGGAGGCCTACCATTCGGATTTTAATGTTTACCCGCAGTCCACGCTTCCCACCGGGCAAACTTATTATTACTCGGCCAAAAGCGCTATTGGGTCCGGCAAGGCGTATGAATATTTAGCCGAGTGCCTGCTGGGCTACCTGCCGGGTTATTATGACGGCGCCCCGCGCAACGGCATCGGATACAACGGCACCGCACCCACGCTGGCCCAAACCAAAGGTTTTCGCGTGGGGGTATCCAACCAGGTGTATGGTCCCTATCTGGATATGGGTGCGAATAATATTGTTGAGCTTGATACAACGGATTATTACATTGGCGATGCCTTTCCGCCCAGCAGCGGCAGTCATCCCAGCCCGATCCTGTATTTTTCCGCCGATACCTCGCCCACATCCACGGCGGTGTTCAGCTCCACACCGTTTGCCGGCATATTTTGCACCAATGACAACAACGCCCAAGGAACACCGCCATCAAGCTCACAAGCCGCCGGTTCTTCCGGCGCGGCATTCCTGGGGCTGATCGGCGCTTCGGCAACGGATACAACGACCGGCGGGACCATCACCGGATCCAAAAATTATCTGCTGGTGAGTGCCGGCCTGGATGGGAGTTTTTTTGACGGCGATGATGTGGTGTATGGGCAATAACGAAATGATTGAATGAACCAAGGGAACAAAAACTAACCAGGAAACGGCGGCGAGAAACGGTATGTTAAATCTTCAATCCAACTCCCCACAACAGGCGGACGGCAGGCGGCAGGCCCGCGCCGCACGGCCGGCTCCGCACCGCGGTGCGTTTACACTCATTGAACTCCTGGCTGTTATTGCCATCATGGCGGTTCTTGCCGCGGTCGCCATTCCCGGCTTTGTGGCCCTGTTCCGCAGCAACGGGCAGGTGCAGGGAGTAAATCAAATTTCCGCCGCCTTGGGTGAAGCGCAAACCCTGGCTTTGCGCATGCACACCTATGTGGCATTGGTGATGTATGAACAGCCCGGATATACCGGTGAAACGGCATTTGCCTATGAATATGCCCCGGTCGGCCAGGGGGTATACAACACGGTGACGTTCTATCCATATTCCCCGCGGCCGGTGCAGTATTTACCCAAAGGCACCTATGTTGCCGGGCTGGTGGGCAGCCCCACGGGCAATGACGGCGGTCTTTTCATGCCGAACGTTGTCGAGTCGCAATTTGGCGGCCCCGAGGCGTCGTTTGATGTTAGCGCCATGCCATCCGCCGCCGGAAATTTTTCGGCGCCGCGCGTGGTTGTGTTTAATTCCAGCGGCCACTTGGTGGTGTTGAATTCGGCGGCCGTGGTGGAATTGCCCAACGCCACAGTCGCTCCATCGTCATATGGCAGTTACCTGAAGGGAATCAGCCCCACCGTTCCCGCGTTGCTGGTATTTAACATCGGCAACTGGCCGCAGGTTATCAGCACCACCGCAACGCCGGGCTACACCTCTCCGGGCGCCTATGCCCTTGGCCACGGCAACACCCTGACGGTGAACACCTATACCGGAGGGATTATTCAATGATCAATAAACAAAAAGCCACGAGCCTGTGCATGATGAATCTGCGAACTCTGACCCGCAGCCGGCTTGCGGCGCGCCGTACGGGTGCGTCGGGAGCGGTCATTGCTTCCGCGTGCCCCGCAGCTGAAAATCGTCGCGGTTTTACGCTCATTGAAATCATGTTTGCCATCGCCATCCTGGGCGTAGGCCTTATTATGGTGGCCGCCACATTTCCCATCGCCATCAAATGGACCACCGAAGATGCGCAAAAAACCATAGGCCAGACCATCGCCCAGAGTGCCGTCGCCTACTTGTATAACAACTTTGGCGCTGGAACTATCGACGCGCCGCCGGGGACCACCGCATGGATTTCGCTGGCCACCTTGCCTTTGCCCGCCTATGAGCTTAAGTCGGCGATTCCTTACAGCACCACGGTGGGCGGTACGTCAGGCAATCCGTCAGGCAATCCGTCAGGCAATCCGTATGCCCTCTATTCCTGGACGGCGGTAATTCGGGAAGACCCGATTACTTTCGCCAATCCATCCGCGGTGCCCACCTGGGATGTTTACATTTTTGTATTTAACACGGGTGATA
>JAKBBN010000140.1 GCA_021808485.1 Planctomycetota bacterium
CGCGGGAATTGCCCAAATTGCCCAGTTGACCCTGCCGCGAACCGGCGTAAGATAGCGGCAAGAGTCTTTGGGATGGTTGGGAGCTTGGGAAGCATCTGAACTCCGATAACGGGGTTTATCGCCGGTTTTAACGGCACTTGTTTCACGGTGCGTTGGCCGCCATGGATGCCGGTCAACAACATTGCTTAATCGTTCCGATACGTTCATGCTGCGAGGAGTGTTCAATGAAGCGTACAAAAGTCACCCGTCCGAAAATAATATGGTCAGCAGCCGCTGTATGCGCGGTGTTGGTCCTTTCTTTGGTGCCCGCGGTACAGGCACGCACACCGGCAGCCTATGCGGCGCCGTTGATCTCACGTGCCGCGGCCCGCGCCGCTGATCTTAAAGTTCGCTGGCAGACTCCCATTGGATTAAGCAGGGGGAAGCATGACCGGGTGGTCAATCTTTGGCATGTCGGCAGTCTTGTGTATGTGGTCACAAGCAGGGGATATCTGGTTGCCATCAATGCATCCAGCGGCACAATCCGGTGGACCCGGCAGATTCATGGCCTTAAAGCCACCATCTCCAGGCCGGCGATTTCCGGCCCGCATCAGGTTGTCATTCTCTCCTCCACCACCGCCTATTATATTAATTCACGCACCGGCGCGGATCAGACCAAAGCTGAACTTCCTTTTCCGCCGGGTACCCATCCGGTTCTCATCCCGGCAAGCCGGTTACTCGTAGGTTCATTGAATGAAGGGTTCGATGCTCTTTCGGCGGTTCCACCTTTCTTTACCGAATGGTCTGAGGATTCCCCGGGAGATTCGTTTACCTCCACGCCTGTTGTCGCCGCCGGTACGGTTATTTTTGGCTCCCGGCTTGGGTACCTTTGGGGACGCGAGCCCGCCACCGGCAACCATGGCTGGAAGCGCAAGCTGGGCGGGGCCATAACGGCTCCCATTACCTCCGGAGATTCGCTGGTTTTTGTACCCTGCCGGGATAACAATCTTTATGCCGTCGATGCACAATCCGGGGTATCGCCATGGGTCACCCACCTGCCCGGGCGGTTGATACACCGTGCCGCGGTTTCCGGGAAAATCCTGCTGGTCTGCTCGGCAGGCAAGGGCCTGTATGCACTCAATGCCGCCACTGGAAAAATTCTATGGGGGCCGGTGGCCGGCATCACGCGAATTGCGGCCCGCAAAAGAAACACGCTGTATGCCGTTACGGCAGGCGGCAACCTGAAAATGCTCAATGCCGCATCCGGCAGAGTAATTGACGGCGTCAGGCTTAATGGAGCCAGATTCTTCATTTACAACAGTGCTTCGCCCGTCGTTTTCATCGCTTCCCGCGCTGGACGTGTGGCGGCAATTGCTCCGCGGCGCCAGTGGTAGTCATGACGGGCGCTTGCCTGGGCTGTCCGGCCGCATCGCCTGACGCGCCGCTGTATCCGCGCATAGGCCGCACCGTCGTGCCTTGCACCGTCGCGCATCGGTGTGTTGCCGCTCCGCGTAACGGCCGTATCGGAAAGCCCTTACACCGACTCTTATTGGATCAATATCAATGAATCAACCTGATGTTGTGCCCGTGCGGCGGGCGCTTTTAAGTGTGTCGGATAAGACCGGCCTTCTGGAACTGGCCACCGCACTGGTGAAGGAATTCAATGTTGAGCTTGTTTCCACGGGAGGCACCGCCCGTGCCATCCGCGATGCGGGCCTGCCGGTCAAAGACGTCGCTGATTTGACGGGTTATCCCGAAATGATGGACGGTCGAGTTAAAACGCTCCATCCCGTCATTCATGGAGGACTATTGGGCCTGCGCGATGCGCCCGGCCATCTGCAGGCTATGCATGCCCACGGTATAGCGCCGATTGACCTCTTGGTGGTCAATCTTTATCCCTTTGAAAAGGTAACCTCCGATCCGAATTGCCCGTTCGATCACGCCGTTGAAAATATTGATATCGGCGGACCGGCAATGGTGCGATCGGCTTCCAAAAATCACCGCAGCGTGACCGTCGTGACGGATCCGGTGCAATATGAAAAACTGCTTAAGAACATGCGGAGCCACGGCGGCGGAACGAGCCATTCGTTTCGACTGGATCTGGCGATGTGGGCCTTCGGCCGCACCGCCCAATACGATGCCGCAATTCATACGTGGCTCTCGCGCACGTACTTCGCACAATCTTCGCCGTCATCAGCTGACGCGGCCGGCCTTGCCCCGCAAATCGTTTTGGGGATGAATCGAATCCAGGCGTTACGCTATGGGGAAAATCCGCACCAAATGGGAGCCTTCTATTCCGCCTTCAATCCACCGCGTGGATTGGCCGCGGCACGGCAGCTTCATGGCAAAGAGCTTTCCTGGATCAATCTGCTGGACGCGGACGCCGCAATGACATTGGTCAACGAATTCTCCCAACCGGCCGCCGCCGTTATCAAGCACGCCAATCCCTGTGGCTGCGCCGTGGCCGGTTCCGCCGCCGATGCCTTTGATCTGGCCTACGCCGGCGATCCCGTCGCGGCGTTCGGCGGCATCGTGGCGCTTAACCGGCCCGTGGATGAAACTGTTGCCCGGCGCGTTGTTCAGGGAAAGCGCTTTCTTGAAGTGCTTATTGCGCCGGAATTTGATTCCGCTGCTCTGGCCATGCTCCAGTCCCGTTGGGCGGATTGCCGCCTTTTGGCAGGCGGATTGAACACGGCTTCCCCCGGTAAATCGCTGGATTTTCGCAGTATAAGCGGGGGGGTGCTGGTGCAGGAAGCTGATGTGCCGGGGTTTGACCGGTCCAAATGCCGCGTGGTGTCCAACGCGCATCCCACCGCGGAGCAATGGGCGGATATGGAATTCGTTTGGCTGGCCTGCAAACACGTGAAAAGCAATGCCATTGCGTTGGCGGCGGGGGGCCAATTGCTCGCCGCCGGAGCCGGACAGATGAGCCGCGTCACCAGTTGCCGCCTGGCGGTCGACCTGGCCGGTCAAAATGGCCATGCCGTAAAACTTTCTCGTGCCGTTGCCGCGTCGGATGCCTTTTTTCCGTTCGCCGATGGACCGGAAATTCTCATTTCCGCCGGTGTGAAAGCAATTGTACAGCCGGGCGGATCAAAGCGTGATCAGGATACCATTGAGCTTTGCAATAAACACAACGTCGTGTTGGTTCTTACCGGTCTGCGGCATTTCCGTCATTGAACGGGGGCCTTATTATTTAAACCGCAGGGTTTCATTTGCCCTGTTTTCCCACCCATTTAAGCCGGTATACACATCCATTTGAATCTGAACTGAATAGGACAGTCCCGTCCGGAGCCTGCAGGCAGTCCACTGGTCGGGCCATAAAGCTTTTATGATCCGAATGCATGGTGGATACGATTAATTTCGACCCGTAAGGCTTGCCGGTCCATTTATCAAACAGGACCATCTGCAGCCGATAGCCCACCAGCGGTATACTGTCCCAGGATCCGTGGCAGCATACGATCGCATTGCCTGCCTGGCCGGGAAAATAATTGCCGCGCAGGAAGCAGAAACTGATGGTGGACCAGTGGGCGCCGAAATCCCACGCCGGTATCGTGCACTTGGCCGCCCACTTGGACAAATTCGGATGTCCCGTGGCAAAATATTGCTTTACGTATTCATAGCGCGGCATATCGTTGCCGGTGATGTACGGCTGGCCGTAAAACGCTCCGCGCACATAATGATTGAACTCGTCAGGCGGGTTGTTGTTGGTGATCGCGTGAACCTGCCATGTATCACCCAGTGGCACGCCGATCTGGTCGCTGCCTTCATCGCACCCCCAAAGTTGATTGGTGCCCGGCCGGAAAAGCAGTCGCTCCGTATTGCGCAAGCCTGAACAGAACAGCGTTTTGCCCGTTCCATCAAGATTGTACTCCCATATCTTGCAGCGGTCCGTCTTGATCTGATTTGAAAAATTTTCCGGATCGCCGACGCTTGTGTAAAAATGCCCATGACGGATGCACAGGCTGCGAAACCAATGCGCACCACCGTGCGGCAGGCCCTTGAGAACGGTTACAATTTTACCGGTTCTTCCCGGCTTGCCGTCGTCCGTGGCGCGATACA
>JAKBBN010000141.1 GCA_021808485.1 Planctomycetota bacterium
GGGTCCGCTTCCATGAGAACCCTTTCAACTAGATATTTTCCCAAGGATTATTTATAATGCAACCCATGGTTATGTACCGTCGCACGCCAAACGGAGTATAAGATATGGGACAGGATGCATGCGGTTTTGCATTAAGCGGATCAGGGCCAAAGGGCCGGCACGACCGGAGGGTTGAATTACCCGGCAAGATTGGCACATGGTTTCTATCCGCGATCGGCCGACGCGAAATCCTGGTACAGGCGATGAACAAACGCGATGGTGTATAAATGAGCGACTCCGCTTATATACGATCCGGAGGCCTACGCTGGATTACAATATTCATGGCTGGCCTATTGATCGGCATAGGAGGGCGACAATTTCTGACGGGCTGGCTTGGGAGGCCGAATACGGGAACCGCCCCCACCAAGCGGGCGCGGTCCTCTGCCGTAAGCGACCAATCAGCGGATCGGACGATGTTCCTGGCGATCCATTCGTTCAAATATCGTGGCAAGCTTATCAATCCCCGCATTGTGAAACTCTTCATGCCTTGGATGTCCGATGGTGGCGGCGCGGCGGTAGCCGAGGTCAATCTTAAGAATGCCACCGACGATCCAAATCAATTTGATGAGCACGGCGTGACTCTGCGGAAGAGCGTCGCGGATTCTTTGGATGCGGCGAGACCCGGCGAAAATCCCGGAACCTTTGACTACCGCGTCCTTGGCCACCTGCGTGGTGGCACGGTTGTGCTGGTGACCAGTTCAAGCGGCGGCGGTTCGGGTGATTTTGAGGACCTGCTATTCCTTCAAATCAGGCGATCCAACCAGAACCGTGACCTGCTGCTAAGATGGCGTCGCGACATTCCCCTTGGCGACCGATATTCCGGAAAAATAACCGTGCAGCCGAACGAAGTGATCATTGGTCCCTGCGACATACCATTCCAATCGAATTGGAAGCGCACGGTAATACGTTGGGGAGATTAGGTGGGCAAAAACCAGGCTCTCCATCAGATTGTTGCACGATATGCTGCGTGCGGTGCGGCTTACCATTAGAAAGCAGCGCGAGTACTTTTGCGAACATTGGTTTTTTTTTGGCCGGACTTGGCACCCCGCTACGCGATTGCCGGCAGGTTTCCGGCAGTGGCCGGCAGCTTGGATCCGCTGGAACCGTGGAAGTAGGAAGCCTTGGGTTTTATGAAATGGGTGTGCCCGTTTTTATCAGGAAGGTCGCAAGCTGCGATTCGGCAATATTTTTGTGCCCGGCAGGCGTCGCGGCCTGGCAATGTTATAAGGTGCCGGAATTGTGGCCGCCGCACTTGCCGGGCGTCTTGCCCGCTTCGTCGAAAGCAGGAAGGGAAATGGATTTTGGAAAAGTTTTCCAATCGGAGCCTCATTTATCTATGTGATATTTTTTTCCTTTCCGACAAAAACGGGCACACCCAAATACATCATTCATCCCGGCGGTACATACCAAAAGGCACTGGTGGCGACAAGACAGGTGGGCTTGGCGTTCAGAGGAGAAACGGTCACTTCAAAACCAGGCGATATCGCACGGAAAAATGCGCCGCCGCCGCTTTCAAGGCTTTATCGGTAGTGATCAGGCAAGATCATTGGAAAATGCTGCCGCTAAGTGCAATGCGTCGAGTGTGCGTAATGGCGAAGAAAAGCGACTTAACCAATTCCTTGCCAGGTGAAATTCGCGGGGGCCAATGTCAACAATTCCATATAGGCCGCCAGCCATATCCACTTGAAAGCGGGAGATAATTACACCCGCCGAAGAAAGGTCCAGTTCTCGCGTGCGAACTTTTAACGCAACCGCCGAATACATCTCCATTTCAACCAGCGGGCTTATGGTCGGTGTAGAGATGTCCCGCAACACACGGCCAACGGCGTTGCTAAGCCGCTGCGGACAGTAGTAAGCAGCCAGCACGCCGGTATCAAGGTAGGCCATCGCTCAATACCGGTTCTTTTGCCGTTGCCCGACCACGGTGCGACCTAGACGTTTTCCCCGGATTTTAATGGCGGCACGGAATGCGGAAAGGTCGGGAAGCGGCTTTCGTTCCGTTGCCGGACGAGGCAGCAACTGCGCAACGGGTTTACCACGTCGCGTAATCGCAACGGCGCTTCCGCGCTGCGCCGCGTTAATGAGCTTAGAAAACTGACTTTTCGCCTCTTTGACGCTTACCGTATCCATAAAATAACCTGCCTCGTCTTGTACACTTCAGGTGTACTAATTCCACACTACCTTTACAACGCCCATTTCCAGATGCGGCTTGAAACTTTTCAGTTGGATAGCCACCCCGCCCATGCTGTTTTGTCGCCATGTCGCACACGGCGCTGTTTATGATTTCCCGTCCAGAGCCTGTTGGGCAGCCGGTCGCCAGATTCCGTGCAGCCTCGCATGTAAAGGGGTGCCGCAGTTGTAAATTGGGTCGTGGCTGCTTTTTATAATGCCGGTCATTTGACATTTTCAAGTTAACCGGTAAAGCTATTATTTAACAAACGTCTAATCGGTGTTTTAACTGGCGTACTTGGAGTGATTTCAATGCCACATCGCAGGGATTTTCTTAAAATTGCATCCGCAGCGGCCCTTACCTCCACGGTTATGGGGCGCGTTCATGGCGATGCGCCACCAGCCATGGGTGCTGTGGTAACATCCGGCGTTCATGATGGTGGCCTGAAAATTGCCGTTGGACCGGACACTTTGCTGGCCAAAGCCATTACGCCGCATATCCTGCGTCTGGACCTGCTGGCAGGCGGCAAAAGTGATCCACACACGCCGGTGCTTGACCCCCAAGCCAAATTCTCGGCGGACCCGTCCGCTAAATTGGACCCAGCCGGAAGTCCCATCAGTCTGCGGACGGGCGAATTTGAATTGCGCATCCGTCGCAACCCTTGCCGACTGACGATTCTGGATAAATCCGGAAAAATACTGCTGGATCAACATGCGGGCCAAAGCCTGCATGTGAACCCGCAAAATCAGGCACAATCCGGCTTTGCATTCGGGCATGACAAAAATGCCGATTTTTACGGCATTCATACCTCCGCCTGCTGGTCCAAAACCCATCAGCCGGTACTTAAAAACGGGACTGGCGTTGCCAATGATACCTATAAGATTGACGCGTGCATTGAAGGCGGTGGCGGAGCGCCGTTCACCTGGACCACCGCGGGCTTCGGCATTCTGGTGGACAGTGATGGCGGCGCGGGGTATGGTGCGTCAGGGGAGCAACTGGATTTCCATAAGGCAGGCGCCGGTGGTTGCCTACGGGGATAGAACATACGAACGGTTGCGGCAAAACCTGGAGGAAAGATATGCCGCCGATCAGGCGGAATTGCGCCAGGCAAACCGGGCGGTACGAAGAGATCGGGATATCGCGGCCCATTACGCCGGGCAATTGCAGGTTGCCGGAAACGATTTGCGCAACATCGCGGAAGCTCGAGCGGCGATGCAGTCCGCCAATTATGCGGTGGATGCGGCCATTCAACATCGCAACGCCCTGCTGGCGGATATGGCCGACTTGCGAAAACAGGCCGCGGCGCTTCTGCAGTCGGCAATCGGCCGGGTTTACGCCCGCCATATGACGCTTATCCTGCCGGCCGCATTCAGGCGCGTAAAAAGTGTACTGCCCGATGCTCCGGTCATTCCGGGGGTACATGGGCCGACCCTTTCGCCAAAAGCGTTTAAACGGTCTTCTTCCTTATCCGACAACAGCCGTTCCGGAGGTTTCCAATCGGTCAATCAAAGCGATAAGGCGGATCACGTCGGCAATGCTGCGGTACGTTCATCGCAGGGGGCGGAATCACCAGTTCCCGCTGCAATTGCGGCGGCGGAGACGGCTCGAAGGGGGGCTGTCAATGCCGCTCAAGCGGTGTTTCATGCAGCGCGGTCAAAGTGTCTGGCGGCAATTTTGAAAAACGACCGACGGGAAATGCATGCATTGGACTTGGCCACGCAGACGGCCATGAGCGACGGAAACGTCAATGCTGTGGTGGAATCACAGCGGTTTTTAAAGCAGATAAAAAAGGATTAAGAT
>JAKBBN010000142.1 GCA_021808485.1 Planctomycetota bacterium
TAGTATAACAAAGTCATTCGGGCCGAAAATGCTGTCGGACGGCGATATTGCCATGGATCCGCCTGCACGGTATAACACTGTTTTACATTTGATCATTCGGAACATGGAATTAATTCAGATGAAAACAAAACCCGCTTCTGACGCATCCTCCCGTTCGGATGCCGCCCGGATGCCGAAGGACCAGCTTCTGGCATTTAAGGTGGACGCCAAACTTGCCGAGCTTCTGTCCGGCGTTAAAAACCGCAGTGAACTTATTCGCGATGCGGTATATGCATACTTGGGTCACTTGTGCCCGCTGTGTGAAGGCAAGGGCACCATTCCCGCCAATCGCAGTCATGAAATTGAATTGCTGCTCGCCCAGCTGGAATTCGCCACCTGTTCCGGCTGCCACACCGCTCTTCCGGTAATGCCCCGACTGCGCAAGCTGGTTAACAAGCTGCCCAGGCAGGATCGGCAACGGCTTAGCGAATTTGAGAAAACCGGTGAATTGCTGTGTGCGGACTGCTTTGAAAAGGCGGATCAGTGTGAAAACTGCGGGCAGCATGTTCCCCACGGTCAATTACCGGAACATCTGCACAAATTGCACGCAACCGCACAGGCCGGCAGCCGGCGAAAAGACCGATGATTATTGGCGGGATGCCGGCGCCGACCGGCATCCTTTCCAGGAGAACCCTTATGCTTCCAACCTCCTTTTGGCACCTCGTCGCGTTAAACCTCTGGAACCCCAGCGGCGTCGGCATGGGTTTGGCCATGATACTGGCCACAGCGCTTCTTCTGGGTTTTGTCCATGGAATTACGCCGGATGAGCATACCTGGCCTATCACTTTCAGCTATGCCGTGGGCAGCTATTCATGGAAGGGCGGCATGAGGGCCGGCTTCCTTTTTTCGCTGACGTTCACATTGCAGCGCGCAATCATGTGTGAAGTTGCGTATTTCGCCATCAATTCAATTAAAGTCGTGATCGAGAATGATCTTTACAACAGCCTGGTTTACATCATTGTCGGCCTGATCATGGCCGGCTCCGGTGTTTACATTATGCAAAAAGGCAAGATTTGGCACATGTTTCACTCGCATAAAATGCTGCATTCGCAGGGCGGCGCCAATCCGCAGACCGCTCCGTGGTGGATGCCGATGGTGCATGGCTTTGTCGCGGGATGGGGTACCGGCGCATTTGCCATCATGCTTTACACCACACTGGCGCCCAACATGGGAAGTCCATGGCTGGCATTCCTGCCCGGCATAGCCTTCGGCATCGGCACCATGGTGATGCAGATGCTTATCGGCAGCATCTTCGGCCAATGGATGGCCCGCCGCAAATTATCCGAAAATGCCCGGATTTTGCTGGCCAGACTCATGTCCGGTCGGACACTCACCTGGGGCGGTGCGGGTTTTATGCTTGTCGGCGGTCTGGAAATAATATTCCCGAAGCTTTCCGGCATCCAGTTTAATACCGGCATTAAGGTCCATAATCTTGCCCATCTGGGCGACGGCTTTTTCCTCGCGGTCATCCTGCTGTTTTCCGTCGCCGCTTATTCATTTTTCAAATCCATGCGTGACATCCAGCACGGCGCCGTCCTGCCGGAAATTGACCCCAAACCGGATTGCGGCCACCAGCATCATGGTCATTTTCATGCACCGGCAGCCGGCGAAAATCCGCCGCGGTAACCCCAGGGCGTTCTTCAATGGCCGTTGAAATACCGCGAAAACCGGATGAATGGCGCGCGTTCGCCGCCTCCGCCGTATAATGCCCTGATGCGTGAAAATGACTTTGTATCATGGATTTCCAACCAGATGCCGACATCGCCGCTGGTGCCGATCGGGATAGGCGATGATATGGCGGCTGTATCAACCGGATTGTCCATATCCAACCCGGCCGCCCGGCCGTTTGTCCTTCTGAAAATTGACCAGGCGCTGGATAAGGTGCATTTTGATTCCGCAACTCACTCGCCCCGGCAAATGGGACGCAAAGCCGTCAACCGCTGTCTGTCGGACTGTGCCGCCATGGCCTGCCGGCCGCGTGCCATCCTCATTTCCGTGGCCTTGCCGGACACCGCAACGGAGGCCTTCGCCCGTGAATTATTCCTGGGCGCCCGTGATGCGGCGGCAGTGTTTGATTGTCCAGTTGTCGGCGGTGATACGGCCGTGTGGAATCAAAGGCTGGCCATCACCGTTGCGGCAATGGGCGTCACCGGTAACCAGCCGGTTAGGCGCTGCGGCGCCAAACCCGGCGATATTGTGTGTGTAAGCGGTTTGCTGGGGGGAAGCATTCTGGGCCGCCACATGGGCTTCACGCCCCGTATCGCCTTGGCCCAAAAGCTGACGGAAATTGCCGACATACATGCCATGATGGATATTTCAGATGGATTGGCCATGGATTTCCCACGTCTTATGAAGGCATCATCCTGTTCGGGCGTTATTGATGCAGCCAAGCTGCCGGTGCATCCCGACGCGCATACCCTTTCGCAAAGCGACGGCCAGCCGGCCTGGCGGCATGCCCTGTCCGACGGGGAAGATTATGAGTTGCTGTTCACCATACCTCCATCCGCAGCGGCCGGCCTTGTTGGTGTTCAATCAATACAGGCTGATGTACCGATTACCGCGATTGGCAAAGTATCATCTGAGGGTCCGCTTAAGTTGCTGCTCCCGGATGGTTCAACCGAAGATTGGCCGCGGGGCGGATGGGAATATGCCGGAACCGGAGATGCCAAATAAATGGAGATTTTGTCCCCATCCGCGGAGCATACGATTGACCTAGGCCGGAAAATCGGCCGGTTGGCACAGGCGGGCCAGTTTATATGCCTTGACGGCCCGTTGGGTACCGGCAAGACCCAGCTTGTTCGCGGTCTGGCCGCCGGATGCGGCGTTGCGGACCTGACAGTGGTCTGTTCACCAACCTACGTTATGTTGAATATCTATCCTGCGGACACCGCAACCCCGCAGGCCCACACACTGTATCATCTGGACGCCTACAGGATTCAATCCGCGGAGGATTTTCAGGCCATCGGTTTTGATGAACTGCTTGATCAGGACGGGATCATCGTGCTGGAATGGGCGTCCAAGGTGCCGCAATTGCTGCCTCCGGACCGCCTGAGCATCACTGGCCAGTGGGCCGGCGAAAACAGCCGTCGTTGGCAATTGCTGGCCTCAGGGGGTAGATCCGCGGCCCTGCTGAATAGCCTGGGTTCCTGAGGTTGTATCATCCGTTACCGCGGCAATTCCATGAATTATGTCGGCTGAGCGGCGAGCGCATCCAGCGATTCGCGGAGCATTTTCTTTGGTGTCAGCCCGACAAATTTCTTCGCCACCTGCCCTTTATTGAAGACGATAATCGTGGGAATGGCGTTAATATTGTATTGCATGGCCGTGTTGCGGTTGGAATCGGTATCCACCTTGCCCACTTTCACCCGCCCCTTGTATTCGGTGGCCAATTCTTCGATGGTTGGAGCCAGCATTCGGCATGGGCCGCACCATTCCGCCCAGAAATCAACCAGAACGGGATGATTGCTTTTCAGAACCTCGTCCTGAAAATTGGCATCTGTAAACTGAACAACATTGTCACCAGCCATTGTGCTTACTCCTACAGGCGGCGAACCAAATCATTTCCGCCGGTGCAGAATGGTAGACCCGATATAAATAAGTGTCAAATCCGGACATCAAAAGCCGCATGGCCCGTAATAATACGCATATGGCGATTTTTGCCGTTTGGAATGCGGGAGAAAAATCGCATTAAATCACCGTGGGTGGCAATGAAGGGCCGGGTGGTCCGGCGGCAGGGTGGAGTCCTGCCGACATGGCCCTTTCCCGCACCACGTGGCTCAGGCTATGGCCTGCGGATTAAAACTAAAACAGCAGGGAATGACAGTTCACGAATGGGGCCGTGCGGGAATTGGCAAGTTTTACGGGGTTGCCGCGGGCGACCGCCAAAGATAGTATGATGAGCAGTCAATAAATGAATGAGGTTCTGGCTTTCTTGGCGTTACCGCGGGATTCGGATGGGGA
>JAKBBN010000062.1 GCA_021808485.1 Planctomycetota bacterium
GCCACGGCTTCTTGGCTCTGTGCCTTGCTGGTGAAATTGTTCATCCAGTGCGACCAAGATAATTGCTCCGCAGACAATTGAATTAATGGAATTCTATCTGTGTTACGGTGGAATTTGCAAACCGTAAACGGGAGTCTCCAGTTTTACGCCCGTCCACAACATTTGATAGGATCTCTTGACCAAATAATCCTGGCGTACCCTTCATGCAGGCGTTAACGCACCGATTAACATCAACAATATAACTCCTGCCCAAGATCCGAAAAGGACCTTGTACGCGCGTGTTCTGTATTGTGGACTGCATCCCCCGATAATCGCACTCAACAAAAAGCCGACCATGCCAAGCGACATTGTGATCAAATTAAGGACCGCATTATGGCCAATTACGCGGTAGTGCGACCGAAATGCAATAACAACGGTCATTGCCCATTCGATCGCCACAATGACCTCCGCCAGTCGAATGACGGCTGCAAGGCACCCGTTGCCGAGTAAGAGTCTTTTCAATCGCTTGCCGCCTTTCACAATCCGGGCGATGTCGCCAAATACCAATTTTTGGTCACCTGGTTCAGATTCCCCAGGAACCCCTTAAGTTGACCATCCATTGCAACATTTGGTTGCCATGCAGATGCCGTTCCTGCGGAGGCCCAAACGGTGCGGCCGTTGGGATAATTGCCAGCCACAGAGATCACAGAGGACTCAGAGGCCGCAGGGGAATTGCTAAAACGCCCGAATCCGACTCTCTGGCCACGGCTTCTTGGCTCTGTGCCTTGCTGGTGAAATTGTTCATCCAGTGCGACCAAGATAATTGCTCCGCAGACAATTGGGTAAAGCGAATTCTATCCGCGTTATAGCGAAGCGTGCAAACCGCCCGCCGCCAGGTTTATTCCCTTCGAAACCTCTGGTTTTCCTCTTATAGTCCTGGCCGCCACCACGGTTTCAGCGGTCGGTCGGAGTTGCGACCCTCCACAGAAAATGTGGGAGAATGCCCGTTTCGGGCTGCCCTTAATTCTTTTTCGCCGGCAATGGCAGCATTGGACGATTCACCGGCAAATACAGAACATCCGGGCGGGTCCATAGTACGCTCCACGAGTGCGGGTGAACGCCGATTTCCTGCCTTGCGATTAATTTGGGGAGATGGAAAACCAGCACGTGGAATCGGAACTCAACCGCCAGCCTGCGGCCGTCCGGCGAAAACGCGATGGATTGAATCAGATCACCATGACAGGTGACCATGGCGTGAACTCGCAGGGTTTTTGACGATAATATCCAGATGCGTTCACCATATTTGCCCGGGGCTGCAACGGCCAGCCTGCCGCCGCCGGGACTGAATTTAAGCGGACACGCAAGGATGGCGCCCCGCTGCACAAGCTCCACCTTTCGTTCAACATCAGGCGATCGCAGGTCTAGTTCTATAACGCTCACCCGGCTTCCAACGAAGCGGTTCGAATTGGAAAGCATCGCAACCCGATTACCTCCCGGCGAAAATGCGCCGGTTCGCAGTTCGGAAGCCACCAGCCTGAATTTTCGAACACGCCCCGGCACAGGCTCAACATTAACCACCCGAAGCCAATGTCCGGCGCAGACCCAACCCAGCCGGTGGCCATCCTGGCTGCAAAAAGCCTCCGCCCAAGGCTCCACCACCGGATATCCGTCGCCTATTGGCCGTCCAGATCGCAACTTCCAAAGGTGAATGGAATATCCCACAAATCCGAAATTGATACGATTCAGCAACCGGCTGCTCCCGCCGACGGCCCGGTGCGGCAGCGCAATGGAGGCAATCCAGTCACCGTTTGATGGAGCAACGCAATAAGCCTGATTCGGCCAGTTTGTTCCCCAACGCCGCGGATGTGTTGCCAAGTTAATTGAAAACACCTGATGGTCCGTCCCATTTGTCAGCAGATGTACAAATATCCGGCGAACACTGGAATATTTTTTTGGCAGGAAAAGGACGGGCACCACCGGCCCAAGCGCGCTGCCAATTATAGATCCGGGTATGCTTTTGGCGACCCGTGGTAATGCAATGGTGGAAATCCGCGTCTGGTGCCCCTTCCGAAAGTGATAGGCTAATACCGTATAATCCACCCGCACCAACATCAGACGATGATTACCCTGCCACACAATCCCCGGCCTGAGCCATTTTAACGGCACGCGCGGGACTTTCAGCGTATGCAAAACCCGCAGTCCGCTGGTGCTTTTCCACGTGATCTTTTTGTGAAAAAAGATCACTCTTCCCAAGACACGAACCGCGTCATTCGCGGTGGCGGGATGGCCTGGGGCAGCGGCCAGCCCTGCGGCAATTCCGCCGACCAGAGCCAGACGCAGGACCGCAGGGCCGCGCAAAACGGAGCGAATTGTTAAAATCGTCCGCCTGGGGCTGAGTAGAGCAATTCCATGCTTTTTCATTTTTCACTCCGGGCCGGTTTGCCGAACTTCCGTTCTACTTCCGTCAAACGGTCGATAAACTTCCTGCAGCAGAACATGACCATCTCCTGGCGCGCCAATTAAACTTAAGTAATTGATCCGCGCCCCCCGCCGCCGGGATGGTTGGAGTCTAATCGCCGTACCGGCGATTGGGGCGATGCGCCGCGGATCATTTCTTCCGGGCCGCGGCCTTCCAAAACCGGCGCGGCAAATTCCAATCCCGCACGCCTAAAAAACCGAAGGTTGCCAGGGCCCGCCCCTTGCGCGTCGCCGCGATACCCCAGAAGCAGCCCATGGCTACGCGCGATGCCGCCACCACATCTCCGGTCCGCGAATTGACGATCAAAACCCGACCGCGCATTAAATCATCAAGATCACGCATGGCGGCACATGCGATATATTTACCCGAATCCAATTGGGCAATTCCCCAAATGCCGTGCCGCTTCCAATATTTCGGCTTCCCCGGAAAATGGATTTTGTCCCGCCGAATGACCTTGCCGGTTGCCGTATCAATCCACCGCAACCGCGCCCTTATCTGGTCCGCGAATACGACCCATTGTCCATGATGCAATAGGACCAGCGGCGACCGCATTCGCGATTCACCCTTGCGTTCCATTTCAGTAGCCGAGACCAAGCGGCCGCTTGGCAACTGCCAGCGGCAAAACCAACGTCCGATCACAGCCAGAACACTTCCGCCAGGTCCGAAAGTCAGTCCTGAGAGCGGCCTGTTAGTCTTCCTTGATAATGCGGCCGGCAAGCTCAGGCGATTTTCAACCCTCCACGAATGGGTTGCGATCACAAATGCCCGGCATTTGGAGGGATACAATCTTGCACCCACAACTAATTTCCGGCCGTTGGGCGAAAATGCCATCGAAATCACTTGACCGATGGAGCCGACATTAAGCCGCCGCACGGGCAATTTGGATTTCAGATTCCAGATGCCGATCCGCGGGCTGCTACCGTGCCAGACCACGCCCGCCAAGATTTTCCCATCGGCGGTGGAGCACGCGGCCGGAATTCCAATATCGCGGCGACGCCAACTGCGTGGGTAGGCCAACCGGTGCGCAATCGGCAGGTTCGAGTGGATCGGCCAGATCGCCGGTCCGGCGATACCCGCGTAAACAATACGCGTGCGCGGCCCGGGCAAGAAAGCGCCGAACCAGCACCACAGGTCTTCCGGAGAATAGACACCCTCGGCCAGTCGGATACGGGGTAATTTTACCCCGGCACGCTCGTGAGCGGGTAAAGCGCCCGCGCCGGCGACCACGCCGGGATCGAACCGCGTGACCAGGCCCGCGACGACCACAATTCCAACAGCCGCAATCTGCTTACCGATACTCATTTTGCGATCCTCCCGGATTTTGCTGGGGGCTGAACACCTGTACCGGCGAAGTTCAGCCTGTTGCCGCAGACATCGGTACCCCACTCAAATAACAATGAACAGGAATCAGAAAATAAGGAGTGCCATGCCGGCGCCGGGCAGGCAGGATGGCCGCAGTACCGCGATTCACCGGTTTTTGCGCGAATTGACCGCACGCACGCGGACCGCTTTGCGCCATCGTATCGTCGTGGTGAAATTGTTCATCCAGTGCGACCATGCAGCTTTCCCAATCACGATTCGATTGATATTACCGCCGCCATTTTACCGTCAATCCCCGGTTTGCAAACCATCAGGCGTTGCCCAACCCGAAAATGATCGGAAATATCGAAGCCAATGCAGTTAATCCCACGCGATCCCCGGAGCCGTGAGTTGGCAGCGCGACGCAAAACTTTCCCACGGAAAACCGAACCCGGACCGCGCTCCGGCCGGATGATAAGAACCGTAAGCCCCACGGCCGACAGCAGTTACCCGGTAAGATTTGCCAAGCCCTGCATAACGCAATTCCGACCGACTACTCGCTGCATCCCCTTTTTAACCTGAAGACCGGGAAGCGCCAACGATGCGTTGACATATATTGCACCCGCAGACGCGGCAAACGGGCGGCAGCGCCCCGTGTTGACGGGAAAGCACGCGGGCGGGGCGGCTCAAGCGGCATCAGGCAAGCCGGGAGGCTGCCGCACAATTCCCCAAGCCACTTTGCCGGGGCACCCAAAATCCGGCCGGGCATCCGGGCGGGCCATGCCCCGATCAATGCGGTTTTTTCCCACGGCTTTTCACCCGCCGCTTGACCGTTGCGGATTTAGCTTTTACATTGCTTTTGCAAGAATGTGTAACGGGCGGAGCTGGATGGGTACCCCTGAGGACAATAAAGCTGGTTGAAGAATTCCGCATTTAGAAGGGCTGCGATGGAGCGTCCCGGCCGCGGATAAGGGCAGTGAGCCGACGATGAACTTCTTGAGCGAAAGTAGATGAAAGCAGAGGAAGTACCAAATCCCGCCGTTTACCGCCTGAGCTTTTACCTCCGGCAGTTGGAGCTGTTTGATCATATCGGGCGGCATACAATCAGCAGCAAACAGCTTGGCGAAGCGCTGGGGTACACGGATGCCCAAGTCCGGAAGGACCTGGCATACTTCGGTCAGTTCGGCCATCCGGGCATCGGTTATCGGGTTGACGAATTGATTTCGCGGCTGAAAAAAATTCTGGGCACGGACAAAATCTGGAATGTTCTGCTGGTGGGAGCGGGCAATTTGGGACGGGCGTTAATGACGTACCGCGGGTTTCTGCGCAAAGGTTTTAAATTGGCCGCGGTGTTTGATGCGGACCCGGCGAAGATAGGCCGGGAATTCGGCGAATTGAAAATCCGCCCGATGGAAGAACTTGCCGCCGCGGTCAGTCAGTTGCACATTCGCATGGCCATGCTGACGGTGCCGCAGGATGCGGCGCAAACCGTGGCGGACAAACTCGTGGCGGCCGGCATCCGCGGGATACTGAATTTTGCCGCCGTTTCCCTGAACACGCCTGACGACATTTTTGTGCAAAGTGTGGACCTGGCCCTGCAGCTTGAACAGCTTTCATTCCGTATGAGCATGCCGCCGACAGGCAATCCTCCGGCCGTCGGGTGATAACGGACTTTACACGGATAATGCCGAGTATCGGCCGGGGCGGCAAAAAGTGGCCGCGGCCGGGCCGCCGGGCGGATTCACGGCAAGGTTAATCCGTGCCGGAATCATGCTCCATATCAATATCGCCGCCATCTTCATTATTCGCGATTTCGGCAGGATTGACATCCGTCGGAATAACGCCAAGCGTGGACAGGATGGAACCATCCAGAAAGCCTTCCAACCGCCTGGAGCGCACGGGGTGCTGCAATTTCCGCAGGGCTTTGGCTTCAACCTGCCGAACGCGCTCGCGCGTCACTTTAAAAATGCGTCCCACCTCTTCAAGCGTATAGGTGTAACCATCGCCGATTCCGTAGCGAAGCTTGATGATTTCCCGCTCGCGATAGGTCAGCGTCCGCAGCACCTGATCAATACGCTCGCGTAGCATATCCTGCGTGGCGATTTCCACCGGGTTTTCGGCGGCCTCGTCCTCAATAAAATCACCGAAGTAGGAATCTTCCGATTCGCCCACCGGCCGGTCCAGGGAAATAGGATGCCGGGCAATTTTGAGCACGCGGCGGCATTCGGAGACCGGCATTTTGGCTTCCCGTGAAATTTCTTCAATGGTGGGTTCCCGGCCCAGATCCTGCAGCAGTTTTTTGCTGATGTTCCGGAGCTTGGACATGGTTTCAATCATGTGAACCGGGATGCGGATGGTGCGGGCATGGTCGGCAATGGCCCGGGTAATGGCCTGGCGAATCCACCAGGTGGCATAGGTGCTGAATTTGTAACCGCGGCGGTACTCATATTTATCCACCGCACGCATCAGGCCGGTATTGCCCTCCTGAATAATGTCCAAAAATGACAATCCCCGGTTGCGGTATTTTTTTGCAATGGAAACGACCAGCCGCAGGTTACCGCCTGAAAGCCGGCGTTTGGCGTCCTCATATTCATTGAACACCAGCTGAATGCTTTGACACCGGCGCTGCAGTGCGGGACCTTCTTCCAGCACCAGGTCGGAAAGCCCCTGGCGTTCCTCTTCCATGGCCTGCCGGTCGTCCTCGGAAAACCGGGCGTTTTTATCCGCAAGGCGGCGTTCAAGTTCGGATAGTTTGGTGCTTATGGACAGCAGTCGCCGCATCAGCGGAATGACCTTGCTGGTGCGCAAGGACAACTCTTCCAGCAGTTTCACGTTTTTCAGGCGTGTGGCGGTCATGCGCCGCTCAATTTCCTCGCGATGCTGCGGATTGGTATCGGACCGACGAAGTTTTTCCCAGTCCTCCCGGTCGCGGATAAGCAATTTTCGGATGGTGTTCAGGTTGGTGGGAATGCGCTTGGATATGGTGGCCTTGGCATCAACTTCCGCGGTGGATATTCGCATGGTGCGGTCAAACGGCAGTTCGCCGGATTCCACCTGGGCAAGAATATCCACGGCACACTGCGTGCAGTAATCGCTGGCGAGCACCTGGCGCCGGAAAGTCATGCGGGTGAATTCTATCTTTTTTGCCAGGCGGATTTCTTCTTCGCGTGTAAGCAGCGGGATTTCGCCCATCTGCGTCAGGTACATTCGCACGGGGTCGTCAATGCGTTTGGCGCCCGGATCGGCAATTTCGTCCTCTTCCTTCAGATTGACGATTTCCTCTTCCGCTTCCCGCATCATCCCTTCATCGGGATCATCGGATGAGCCGCTTGCCGTATGCTTGATGCCGTCGGCTTCATTAAGCAGTTCGATACCCAGGGCTTCAAATTGCTGCATAAGGGCATCGAGCCGGTCGGATGAATTGGAAATCGCATCATCCGGGAGCAATTCATTAATTTCATCGTAGGTCAAATAACCCTGCGATTTTCCCTTTTCAAAAAGCATTTGAATGTTCGCATCGGCCCGCGAGGCGGGAACCGTACTGACCATGGCCGGGGGTTGAACCTGCGAACTGCTGCCGTGCGACACAAATATACTCCTGATCGGGCTTTGGGACGTTGCGAAAGGCTTTTGCGCCGTGGTACTCCGAGCACCAGACGTTTTTTGCCGCCGCAGAATGGACCATCTTATCGGGTGTCATTGCTGAACCGGTGGAACCCCACCGCCGCTAAGACACCGCAATGACCATGAAAAGCCGCCCTTAAAACCCGGGAACATTAACCGGGAACCAACATTTCTTCGTTACCGCGCCAGATTCCGTCCGGACTCTATCCGCAGTAACGAATAACGCATTGTATCACGGAGAGCACTTTGACGCCAATACAGCACAATTGCGAAAAACAGCCGTTTCCGAGATGATGGCACGTGTGCCCCGCTGCATTTGTTTGCCGGGCCGGTTATGAGACCCAACTATGACAATTCCGACTCTCCTGATTTTATGCATTGTTCTGGCATTGGCTCTGTCGGCGACGGCCGCGGCAGTATTCCTGATGCTGCTGCAACGCCGCGGCATGACGGACAGTGTATCGCGTTTGACCGCGGAGATGCAAAATCTGGCGGAACGGTTGAACAACATTGCACCGCCGTTGATCAATGAACTGGACAAAAAGATGCAGCTCCTGGAACGGACCGTGCGGGATGAGACGGCCGGCGGCCGCCGCGAACAGGTGGATCAGCACCAGAAAGCCCGGCAGGAGCTTTCCACGTCGTTAAAGCAGACGGCGGATTCGCTGAATCTGCAGTTAAACCAATTGACCCAGGCGAATATCCAAAAGCTGGATCAGGTGCGCGAAACCGTGGAATCACGACTGGAAAAAGTGCGGACCGCGGTGGAAGAGCGGCTGCTGGTCATGCAGCAGGATAACAGTAAAAACCTTGAGCAGATGCGGCAGACGGTGGACGAAAAACTGCAGGGCACGCTGGAAAAACGTCTTGGCGAGTCATTTAAGCTTGTAACCGACCGGCTTGAACAGGTGCACAAAGGGCTGGGCGAAATGCAGGCGCTGGCGGTGGGTGTGGGCGACCTTAAGCGGGTGCTGGGAAATGTGAAATCCCGCGGCGTATTCGGCGAAGTGCAGTTGGCCGCCCTGCTGGAGGATGTGCTCACACCGGATCAGTATGCGCGCAATGTATCCGTGCGCAACAACAACGAACGCGTGGAATTCGCCGTTCGCCTGCCCGGTGCGCAGGCGGATATGAATCAACCGGTGCTGCTGCCGATAGATGCGAAATTTCCCCTGGAAAATTACCGCCGGCTGGTGGAAGCGCAGGAGCGGCTGGATGCCGATGCCGCCCGCGATGCCGCCCGCGAGCTGGAAAAAGACCTGGAAAAATGCGCCCTTGAGATCAGCGGAAAATATATAAATCCGCCGGTAACCACTGATTTTGCAATTCTGTTTCTACCATCGGAGGGGCTGTTTGCCCAGGCGGCGCGGCAGGAAGGTTTGATTGAACGCCTGCAGCGAAAACACAAAATTACGCTGGCCGGCCCCACCACGCTTTGGTCGGTGCTTACCAGCATTCAAATGGGATTCCGCACACTGGCCATTCAAAAGCATTCCAGCGAGGTGTGGAATGTACTTTCCGAAGTGAAAACTGAATTTCAGAAGTTCGGCGACGCGCTTAAAAAAGTGCAGGAAAAGCTGCAGGAAGCACACAATTCCATCGATCAGGTTGCCACACGCAATCGCGTCATGGAGCGAAAACTCAAGCGGGTACAGTCTTTACCGTCCACCGGGGCTCCCGGTTTGCCCGCTGCGGATACGGATGCGGAACTTGAGGATCAGACGGGTAATTGAGCGCAACGGCGGGACAGGCATAGTTGCACGGACCGGGGATTTTTCAGGCGGGCGTTTTTTATATCGCCATTCGTCTTTTTCCAGCGCCCGTGCCGCTTGATGGAACCCGGGCAGGCTGGAGGCCTTATTGACGGCAACCAGTGTTAAACGCTGAACCGGACAAAAACCGGCATTTGCCCACGCCGGCCGATCTGCTACAATCTAGAGGCGTGAAACGCTGAATCCATGGTCGGGCCCGATGCACGGGTCGACTGTGAACCTGGTCAGGTCCGGAAGGAAGCAGCCATAAGCATGCCCGGTCCGGTGCCGTCGGTCGCCCGACCATGGATTCAGCGCAGCTGCGGGCCGCGATCAAAAAACGGCCTGCCGCGAAGTGTTTTTTCTCCGGTCGGCAACCTCCATCAGTAAATAACCTATAACCGGCCGGGAGGGATTTCTTACCCCGGATTCCCCGCTCCCGCTGATTCAACTTGCCCTTAAGACCGGCTAAAACAAGAGCAGACAGTAAAGCTGACGGTCCGGTCTGTAACCGGGCCGGTGCCGGTTCGGAATCGCCCGAACTTGCGGGCAATAACCAAGTCCCGCTGCGGTGAAAGCCCCAATGGAATCAGGGTTTGCAGGAGCAAGTACGGCTTGGGGGCACCATGGCGCGGTTGCATCAGCTGGTAAAGTCCCGGTCAATTACCGTCGGCGGCGCGGAGCCGCCGGGGAATTGAGACATGGAGTCCGCTATGCATCAAACCGCATTATCTGCAACAGCCAAAGAACTTCTGCAGCTTTTGCGCAGCGGGTCGGACCCGATATCACATAAAGATCAGCTGGAAACGGCCTGTGCCCGCCTGGCCGCCGAAGCGCAAAAATGCGATTCGCCGTCGAATAAAACGGAGCTTGACCGCATATTGGTGGCTATTGACGCCAGCCTGCCGGCCGTGCGTGCCATTGAAAAAGCCGATCGACTGGCGCGTGATCTTCACGCGGATCTGGCCGTTGTGCATGTTGTCGACGCCTCACCGGTGCCCATTACCGAACCTCCGGAAGTATCCCGGCGGGGATTGGCCGTCATTGAGCGAGAATCACTGGAACTGTGTCACAAACTCCTAAATAAGATTAACCGCCCCGAGGCGCAGCTTTTTCTGCGGCACGGCAGCCCCGCGAGTGAGATCATTCAAGTCGCGACGGACTGGAAAGCGAAACTGATTGTCATGGGCAGTCATGGCCGCACCCGCCCCGGCAAATATTTTCTTGGCACAACCGTGGAAGCCGTTCTTCGCGAATCAATCTGTCCGGTGATGGCCGTCGGCGACAAGCCCGGCTGAGGTTACGCGAGCGTGATTGCTCCGGCGGGGATCAAGTCGCCGCGGCCGGCAGGTAAATCGTCCATCGCGCAATGAAGCTGCCAATAGTCATGAGAATATGATACGATGCTGTTTCAGCGCGGCATGGCGCGTAAACGCCGTGCAAATGCGCGTGTACGGCCCGTTGATTCCGGCCATGGGAAATGATGGATGGAAGCCTGCAGCATGCTTGACGAAGCTATACTGAATATTCTGGTCTGCCCGCTTACCCGCAGCAAGCTGCAGCGTGAAGGGGACTTTCTGGTGGCCCAGACCGGCGGCCTGAAGTACCCGATTGTTGACGGCATCCCTGTTTTGGTGGCGGAGCAGGCGGTGCTGCCCGCCGGCATTCAATCATTGGCGGAATTCAAAGAACAATTCAAACCGCAGATTCCGTAAATCCGGCCGGCAATTCCATATGCACTGTACGGCATGCACCACGTGCCATGCAGTTTACGGCGGCCGACACCCGGAATTTCCGCGGGCGTGCGCGTGTATGGATGGTTATGTGAATTGGATTAACCGGTTATGCCGCGGATTCATCATCCGTAGAATTCGGATTGGAATGCGGCTTTTCCCCCGTAGCACGTGAACGCTTGCGCGCTGCCGGACGGGCGGCGTCCGCCCGCGCCCCGCCGCTGCTGGCCGCGGAATTGTGGGTGCGCCCGGCGCCGTCGGCGGTGTGCAGGGCCATCAACTGGTCCCGCAGGGAGGCGGCTTCTTCATAGCGTTCATGAGACAACGCCCGCTGGAGTTGTTTGTGCAGTTCCACACGCGGATCCGGCGGCAATTGGCGGCGAATATCCCGCATCATGGCCAGAATTGTCTGCACTTCCATTGATTTGCGGGCATCCGGCCGGCCGTAGGCGGCGACAATTTTCTTCAGCGTGCCCCGCAGATAGGCAATCGCTGTTTTCGCGAATCCGCTTTCCAATGCCAACATGCCGCGGGCGCGCCCCTGCATCATTAAAATATAGGGCCGATATTGCTCAAGGTATTCGCGGTCCCGCGGTGTGCCGCCGTATTTGTGGCAGATATCCAGAACATCCAGATTGTGCTGTGTATCCCGAATAACAGCCGTGTATCTGCCCAGGATAAACATGCTCAGATAACGGTGGTAAAACAGAGCGGATTCCTGGCGCAAGGCCTGACAGTCGCGGGCGGACAGGGTAAAGCCGTCAGCGGACGAGTGAGTCCGCATATACCGGTTCAGCCGTCCGGATTGATAGTCGAGTTCCGAACGCAGGTTGTGCGGCCGTTTGCCGTCCGGACGGCCGGACAATTCCATTTGCAGTACGCCCAATTCTAGACGAACCTGAATTTTCGTTTTGTTATTCCTGCCGCGGATCAGCCGGACATTGATCTGGCCCGGATGAAAACTCCAGCCGGCCATGGCTGCGGAGATATCAAGATTCTCTGAAGGATTGCTGCTCTGTCTTTCATTCGGCTTTTTTGCCATGCGCACAACCTCCCTGAATTTTTCCCTCGTTACAAGGGATTATATCCGGATTTCAAAAGATTGCATATTAAACTTTAGAAAAAATATTAAATTTTTCAGTCCTAAAATACAGGGCCTGCGGCCGTTTCCATCAGGCTGCGGCCCGCCGCAGCACGGCCCATTGGAATCTTTATTCCGCGGGCACTTCCATTCCACCATCGCCATCGCCATCGCCGTCGCCATCCGGCCGGCCCCGCCAGGCGGACGCGACGAAAAGCCGGGATTTACGCCGTATTCCGATGGGCCATTCCCCACAATGCGACATCGCCGAATATCTGGTGAACTTGCCGCAATCCGGTTAGAATCACCGCCAGAAATCTGAATCTTGCCGCAGCGATCCCCGCGCTCATGCGTCATTCTACGACGTTGCTTACGCCCCGGTCGTCTGCGGTCAGCCGTTGTGCAGAAAGGATTCACGTGAGAACAATTCTGGTTCCCGATGAGCAGCGTTATGCCGGCATGGGCGGCCGCGAACTGCGTGCGAACTTCTTGATTGAATCGCTGTTTTTATTGAACGCGCTGAATTTATTCTGGTGCGATATGGATCGGGCGATTATCGGCGGCGCCGTGCCCGGCCGACAACCGCTGCAATTGACCGCTCCGGAATCCATGCGGTGCGATTTTTTTCTGGAGCGGCGCGAGCTGGGGATTTTGAATATCGGCGGGCCGGGCCAGGTGCATGCGGACGGCGTTTCATTTGAACTCGAAAAATGCGACGGCCTGTACATCGGCATGGGACACCGCGACATTTCATTTACCAGCCGCAATGCGGATGATCCGGCTCAATTCTATCTGTTGAGTTATCCGGCGCACACGCGCCACCCTGCCGTCCTCATCCGCCAGGATTCCGTCACGCCCGTGGAACTCGGTTCGCCCGCCGGCGCCAATCAGCGGCGGCTTTACAAGTACATTCATCCGGACGGCGTGCGGAGTTGCCAGCTGGTGATGGGCTTTACGCGGCTGGCCGCCGGAAGCGTATGGAATACCATGCCGCCGCACACGCATTTGCGCCGTTCGGAAGTGTACCTTTACTTTGACCTGCCGCCTGAGGCACGCGTTCTTCATCTGATGGGGCGGCCGGAGGAAACCCGGCATTTATTTGTCGCCCAGGGTCAGGCGGTACTTTCCCCGGCATGGTCCATCCACGCCGGAGCCGGCACCGCCGCGTACGGCTTTTGCTGGGGAATGGGCGGTGAGAATCAGATTTTTGCGGACATGGACCAGGTTTCCGCGGCCGAACTGATTTAGATGGTGAAAGACCAATGACGATTCTTGAAAAGTTTTCATTGCACGGAAAAACTGCGATGGTCACCGGATGCCGGCGCGGAATCGGCCTGGCAATCGCCGAGGGATTGGCGCAGGCCGGAGCCGACATTATCGGCGTCAGCGCCAATCTGGAAACTTCCGGAAGCGCGGTGGAATCCGCCGTGACGCGCTGCGGCCGCCGGTTCACCGGGTTTCAAGCGGATTTGGCCGACCGCACGGCGGTGGGACACCTGATGGAAAATGTCCGCGATGTGCGGTTCGACATTCTGGTCAACAATGCCGGGATTATCCGCCGGCAGCCGAGTGCGGAGCATTCGGATGAAAACTGGGACAGTGTGATTGCAACGAACCTGACGGCGCCATTTTTACTGGCGCGCGAGGCAGGCCAGCGGATGCTCGCCCGGGGTCAGGGGAAGATTATTTTTATTGCATCGCTTTTAAGCTTTCAAGGCGGCCTTACCGTGCCCGGGTATGCCGCCGCCAAGGGCGGGATCGCACAGTTGACCAAGGCCCTGGCCAACGAGTGGGCCTCCGGGGGTGTTAATGTCAACGCCATCGCGCCGGGCTATATCGCGACGGATAACACCGCGGCGCTGCGCGCCAATGAATCGCGCAATGCGTCAATTATTCAACGCATTCCCGCCGGCCGCTGGGGAACACCCGACGACCTCACCGGCGCCTGTGTTTTTCTGGCAAGTGACGCGGCGAAATATGTGCATGGAACCATTCTTACCGTGGACGGCGGCTGGATGGGCCGTTGATTGCAGTTTGCCGGACCGGCTTTGGAGCGTGTCCGGATTTCTGGAGCATCATGATGCGGATAAAGACTCTTCTTGGCGGTTGTGCAGTGTCGATACTCGCGGTCGGATCGGCAGCGCCCGCCCGGTCCGCACCGGCCCGGACACCCACCGGGTATCAAACATCCGCGAAAATTATCCAAGAGATGAAAACAGCCGCCGATGCACAACTGAAAGCATACGGAAATTTTGTGGACACAACGTGGCTGGGCGGAACATTTTGGAACGGCGTTGCCGACCTGCAACGGCTTACGGGCAGCCGGCGTTATGCGGCTGTGATGCTCGCGGCGGGAAAAAAAGCCGGATACAAGGAACACCTCCGCGAGAAAAGCAGCATCTTTGCGGACAATATGTGCATCGGCCGCCTTTATGAGACGGATTTTGCCCTGGGGCATTCCCCGGCCATGCTGGCGGCATTGCGCGGCAGCGCACGCAAATTGGCCCGGTTTAACCGCCTTGTCGTGCACGGCCGGCGCAGCGTTTGCTGGTACTGGTGCGATGCTCTTTTCATGGCCGGGCCCGTATTGGCACAACTCTCCGTTCTCACGCACGATCCGGCGTACCGGCATACCATGAATTTTAACTGGGCTAAAACAGAACAATTGCTTTACTCCCCGCAGGAAAGGCTTTTTTTCCGCGATGCGAGATTTATCCACGCCAAAGATCCCGATGGCCGAAAAATTTTCTGGTCGCGCGGCAACGGCTGGGTGGTGGCGGCTCTGGCGGAAATACTTAACGTGCTGCCGCCCAACGACCCGCATCGCCGGCAGTATGTTACCTTGTTGCGGCAAATGACATCCCGGCTGGCGGAACTGCAACCCGCCGACGGGCTTTGGCAACCGAGCCTTACCGATCCGGCGTGGTACCCGGTGCCGGAATCCAGCGGAACGGCGCTTGATTGCTACGCCATGGCATGGGGCGTGCGGCACAAGGTGCTCAGCAGGAAACGGTTTATGCCGGTGATCGAAAAGGCGTGGGCTGGACTGCTGAAGTGCCGGATGTCGGATGGTTTGATCGGCCGCACGCAGCGCACCGGCGCAAGCCCGGAATGGGTAACCGCCCGATGCAGTCGTCCGTACAGCGTGGGGGCATTTCTTATGGCCGGCAGTCAATTGGCGCGGCTGGCCCCGTTTCAGCTGCCCAATTTGCCGCCGATGCCCAAAGCGCCGATACGCCGCACCGCGCAGCATTTCATCAATCACCGGATAGCGCAGCCGACAGGGCCGGCGTTTGTACGGTATGTGCCGGAGCGGCTTGATGATATTGCATGGGAAAATGACCGGATTGCCTATCGCATATATGGTCCGCAACTTGGACTGGTGGACCCCGCGGGCAGCGGGATTGATGTATGGGTCAAATCAGTACGCTATCCGGTTATAAATATTCGGTACAAAGCCGGCAATTATCATGTGGATCACGGCAATGGACTGGATTGCTACGAAACCGGCTTCAGCCGCGGCTGTGGTGGACTGGGCATCTGGTCGCATGGCGAATTGTGGAATTCCAGTTACTGGCAATATTATCGATTGCTCCAGCGCGGACCGGATACCGCCAAATTTCAAGTTTGGTATAAGCCATGGCGGGTCGGGCGGGGACGGCTGGTATGGGAAAAGCGGACCATCACTCTGCGCAATGGAGACAATCTGAATCGCATTCAGTCGGTGATTCAATCCAATAAACCCGGGCCGTTGACGGTGGGCATCGGCGTGGCCAACCACGGCAAAGGCACCCTGGTTATTAACCGGAAAGAGGGCATGCTTTGCTATTGGGAACCGGTTAACGGAAAAAATGGCGCAACAGGCATCGGCGTTCTGGTAAATCCACACATGCTGGCAGGCGTCACGCATGATAAACTGAACCGCGCCATCCTGCTTCTCCGTGTACAGCCGGGCCGCACTTTTACCTATTACGCGGGGGCATGCTGGAGCAAGGGCCTGGATTTTCATTCGGCGGCATCCTGGGAGCGATATCTTCGCAGCTTTAAACGATATTGATGAACCGTGCCATCCGCCGGTTGAATTCCGCAATCACACAAAATACCGGTTCACCGGTTATATTAGCGCCCGTGCCCAGGAACAATGCGTTGCGCTGCGGCCCGCAGGAAAAGTAAGGACCATTTATGACGGATTTATACGAACTGATTCGAAATGTGCCGGATTTCCCCCGCCCCGGAATTCAGTTCAAGGATATTACCCCCCTGTTGCGCCACCCCGCCGGACTGGCCTTGGCCGTGGAATTGCTCGCCAATCCGTTCCGCGGTCGCAATATAGATATTGTGGTGGGTGCGGAGTCCCGCGGATTTATTTTTGGCACGGCCCTGGCGCAAGCGCTGTCCGCAGGTTTTGTACCGATTCGCAAACCCAAAAAACTGCCGGCGGACAAGGTATCCATAACTTATGACTTGGAATATGGCACCGATACGCTGGAAATCCATCGCGATGCCATCCGCGCAGGCGAAAAATGCCTGCTGGTGGACGACCTGCTGGCCACCGGCGGAACGATGGAAGCCTGCTGCGGCCTTGTGGAAAAGCTCGGCGGACAGATTCTGGGCATTGCGGTGCTTATTGAACTGCAATTCCTGAATGCGCGAAATAAATTCAACCGCTATGAGATGCACAGCGTGCTGAAGTATTGATATCCGTTCACGGTCTTTTGAGGTGTAAAGTCCACGGCGAGCCTGACAAAATGAATAGCCTGCCCTCGCCCCGGACGGCGTGCGAATAATTTTAGCAATAAAAAATCCGGCAGCAGCCGACTTGGGGGCGGTGGAACGTAAACCAGCACGGAAAGAAGCGGTGCGAGCACTTACAAATTTTGCAGGTATTGGCTTATGCACCTGTCAAGTTGGTATGATATTGCAGTCCGGGGTGCGTACCCCCGGTATAGGTAAACGCTTTGAGGCACCATGAAATATCGCCAACAACGTTGGCTGCGGGATCATGCGGACAGCGGCCGATACCCGGACCGCCTGCGCCGCCGCATCGCCGTGCTCCCCACACTCCTGACGTTGGGAAATTTATTGTGCGGCTTTGCCGCCATCGGCTACGCATCCGGCAAACCGGTTGAAATCAATGCGTTCGGCAATAATTATTCCGTGGCTGGGTACCTTATCTTCGGCGCCATGATTTTTGACATGCTTGATGGTTCCATGGCCCGTCTGGCCAGGGCCACCAGTGATTTCGGTGGGGAACTGGATTCGCTGGCGGATATTGTCAGCTTCGGGATTACACCGGCATTCCTGAGCCTGAAACTGATATCGCATCTGCTGGCGGTCGGCGGTTTTCCGAATGAAAATATCAGCCCGCTGGCGGAAAGCCTTGTCGGGCGATTTTTCTGGGTGATTTGCGCGATTTATGTATCCTGCACAGCATTGCGTCTGGCAAGGTTTAATACCGCAAACCGCCATGAAGCGGACGCACACATGGTTTTCCGCGGGCTGCCCTCACCGGGCGCCGCCGGTGTGGTGGCCTGCAGTATCATTTTTTTTGAGGCGTTGCAGCCCGGCGCCGCGCATATTCTGCCGTTCAACGTTTCCCCGTCCATTGGAGCGGTGGTCAGCGGGGTGTTCCCGTATGCCCTGCCGGTCGTGCTGCTGCTGCTGGCAATACTGATGGTGAGCCGGATCAGCTACGGCCATCTTATCAATCAATATCTGCGTCCACGAAAGCCGTTTTCATATGTGACGCGGGTCATTGTCCTGGTTCTTCTGCTGTTGATTGAACCGCAGATTACCGCACTGCTGGTTATTTATCTTTACGCATTTGCCGCTCCGGTTCGCGCGGTCTGGCGAACCCTGTTGCATAAGCCCGATCCCATCCAGGACATGGCGGAAATGCCCGAACACAGCGATTAAATAATCCAATCGCCAGAATCGCCAGGACCGAAGAATCCGGCAATTCCCAAAGCGGCCTGCCATGGCAAGCCCTATCGACTTTTACCACTGGAGAATCGAGTGACAGAACTTGCCGGAAAACCCGCCGATTATTTCATCGGGCGGCTGTGCGACCTGGGCCGGCGGCTGCGACAGGCCGTTGTGGCGTCTCGCGGGCGCGGAAACCACCTGTCCGGCGTGGCCCGACGCACCATCTCGGATACCATTTACAGCCTTGATACGCAGGTGGAACCGGAACTGGAGCACTTTTGCGGTCAATGGGGAAAAGAACTGCCGCTGCTGCTGATTGCCGAAGGGGTGATGCAGCAAGGCATGCCGGAAGGACAAGCCTGTTTTCCCCCCGGCATCCAACCGCAACAGGCTGCCTTTCAATTAATTGTGGATCCGGTGGACGGGACCCGCGGGCTTATGTACGACAAGCGATCCGCATGGGTCCTGGCTGGCATTGCGCCAAATTTACCCCGCCCGCGGCTTTCGGATATCCGCTTCGCCGCACAGGTGGAAATACCGACCAGCAAACAGATACTTTCGGACGTGTTGTGGGCGGCACGCGGCGGCGGCGCCGCCGGCCGGCGGGAACATATTCAGACCGGTGAGTCCGCGGCGTTGACTCTTTCACCCAGTCAGGCAGTGGATTTATCGCACGGGTTCGGTTCAGTGGTCAGTTTTTTTCCCGGCTCAAAGATATTGTCCGCACAACTGCTGGAATATATTGCGCAAGGAATTAACGGCCCGCCGGATCCGGCGCAACCGCTGTTGTTTGACGATCAATACATTTCCACCGGCGGACAGCTTTATGAAATCCTGATGGGACATGATCGATTTGTGATTGACATCCGACCGGACCTGGACCGCCTGGCCGGAAACCCGCCCGGACTTTCCGCCCATCCCTATGACCTGGCAACGGCACTTATCGCCGCGGAAGCGGGGGCTTGCCTTACCGACGGCCGGGGCCGCCCGTTGGACGCTCCGCTGGATGTTCACACGTGCGTCTCCTGGGCTGCCTATGCCAACAAGGTTTTAGCGGACAAACTTGAACGTTTGACCCGGGCATTTTTTCACGACCGTGCCCCCGGAACCGCACCGTCGGCAGCCGCGGCGCCTTGAGCTGCACCCGGCGGTTATCGCCCATGATCTTTTTTTGCGGTTTGCTTATAATTCCGCCGGACTTCTGGAGTATTCATGACACCTACCGAAACGAAACTCATCGACATTCTCACCCGCGGCCTTAAACTGCGCGTTGACCCGGCCAATCCCGTGACGCCGCAGACGGCCATCTTCGGCAAATCCGGCCTGGGTCTGGATTCCGTTGATGTGCTTGAAATCGCTGTTCTTATTGACAAACACTTCGGCGTGGTGCTGGAGGACAATAACGATGAGGTAAAAAATGCCATGACCACCATCGGATCGCTTGCATCATATATAGATAAATTATCCAAATGACATCGGCCCATCCCGGCCTTGCCGGGCCGATTTTAACGGACCCCGACCACGGACATGGATACAACCCGATGAAGCCCCCCGCCCCGACACTTCCCCGCCTTTTGAATCCATCCGGCGCGGTGCTTGCGGAATGGAACATTGGCCCGGAGGACCCGCCAACCGCGGGCCGGCCGTCAGCCGGCTGCTCCGGCGATTCTTCGGCATGGTCTGTCGGCAATCAAATAACCGCACGTGTGCATTTTCCGGCCTCCCACATCGGATTTCAGGGACATTTTCCGGGATATCCGATTTTGCCCGGATTCCTGCAAATTCAAACCATTCTGGATGTCATTCGGCTGGCGGAACCTGCCGCCCAAATCACCGGGGTAATTTCCGCCAGATTCATCCGCCCCATCAAGCCTGAAATGTCGCTTCGGATCATCATCATACGGCAAGCCGTGGATGCCGCCCTCTGCCGGCTGGAGTTGAATAACGCTCCCATATCGCAGTGCGAGCTTCAGCTTTCGTGCGGCGATCCATCTTCCGCGCAAGACGCCCACACATCATAAAAATTTCCCCATTGGTACGGATATTTCCGCACAATCGCCTCCAGGTCGGCGGTGTAGTCCTTCGCGGCCTGTTCCGCAAGCCTGTCGCGGTCACCTTCGGCGACCGAAGCATACAACCTGGGCATGGATATATGCATGTCATAACATCGATACCCGGATCGCACGGTAAACGCGCTGACAACATCCGCCCCGGACAATACCGCTGCGATAAACGGCCCGGCCGGCAATTGCATCCGCCGCCCCAAAAATTCGACCGTCACCGTCCGGCCCTGCATGGGACGGTCCGCCCGC